>JAHWKW010000032.1 GCA_019347675.1 Actinomycetota bacterium
GCGCGCTGGTGCACCGCGACGGCGGGTGCATCGCCAAAGGCTGCGACGCCCCACCGGCCTGGTGTGACGTGATGCACCTGGGCGCCCCCCACGCCCAAGGCGGGCGCCTGACGCTGCACACCGCCGGACTGGGGTGCCGCTACCACCACCGCCGCTACGACCACCACACATGGCAGATCACCTGGACCCACCAGCGCCCCACCCTGCACCCACCCCGGTCCAGAGCGGGGCCACACCCCGAACGCTGACAGCCCTCGCAGCCGCGCCGGGACGCCGAGGCACTGGGCACCTACCTCGGGGGGACGCTGGGCTGCTGCGGCCATCATGAACGGTCCGCGCCAGGTTGCGATCCGGACATCCAGGTCGCTGCGGCAGGACCACCTGGGAGCTTCGCGTCGCCCAGTACGCTCGGCGAAGAAACTCCCCGATGTCTCATGGCCATCGGCCTGACAGTCAGCGACAACCACCGGTACGGGAGGGTGCAACGTGTCGACCACAGCGGGGAACCTCACGCGAGACGAGGCCGCGGCTCGTGCCGAGCTGATTTCCGACGTCCGCTACGACATCCACCTCATGCTCGGTGAGGATGGTGACAGCTTCCGCTCCGTGACACGGGCCCGGTTCCGCTGCGACGACCCGGGGGCCGGAACGTTCATCGACCTGTCGGCCCGGTCGCTGCATCATCTGCAACTGAACGGCACCGCACTGCGGGCCCAAGACCGCTTCGACGGCACACGGATCCGACTCGACGGCCTCGCCGCCGAGAACGACCTGGTGGTCGAAGCCGCCTGCGCGTACCAGAACACCGGCGCTGGTCTGCACCGTGCCTTGGACCCCGTCGACGGGCAGGTCTACCTCCACACCCAGTTCGAACCATTCGACGCGCACCTGGTGTTCGCCTGCTTCGACCAACCCGATCTCAAGGCGCGCACGACCTTGCGGGTCGACGCTCCGCCCCACTGGCAGGTCGTGTCGAACATGCCGCCGACGGGTGACAGTGGCGACGGGCACTGGGTGTTCGGCTCGACCCCGCCGCTGTCGACCTACCTGGTGGCGGTGGTGGCCGGCCCGTACCACGTGTCGTCTGCACAGCATGGCGACCTGCCGCTCGGCGTGTACTGCCGTGCGTCCATGGCCGACCATCTCGACCACGACGAGATCCTGGAGATCACCGGGCAAGGGCTCGACTTCTTCCAGGCCGCGTTCGACTACCCCTACCCGTTCGCCAAGTACGACCAGTTGTTCGTCCCCGAGTTCAACTTCGGGGCGATGGAGAACCCCGGGTGCGTGACGTTCGCCGAGCACTACATCTTCCGTGGTGCCGTCACCGAAGCCGAACGCGGATCCCGTGCGAACACGATCCTGCACGAGATGGCCCACATGTGGTTCGGGGACCTGGTCACCATGCGGTGGTGGGACGACCTGTGGTTGAACGAGAGCTTCGCGACGTTCATGGCCACCTTGGCCGTCGACCGGGCCACGCGCTTCCCCAACGCATGGACCGCATTCGAGCACGACACGAAGACCTGGGCGCGCTACCAGGACCAGCTGCCCTCCACGCACCCGGTCTCGACCGACGTCTTCGACCTGGATGCCGTCCACCAGAACTTCGACGGCATCACCTACGCCAAGGGGGCCTCGGTCCTGCGTCAACTGGTCGCCTGGGTCGGTGAGGACGCCTTCCTCGACGGCGTCCGCGCGTACTTCCGCCGCTACGAGTGGTCCAACGCAGACCTCGACGACCTGCTGCGGGAACTCGAACGCGGCTCCGGCCGCGATGACCTCGCATCCTGGGCGAAGGAGTGGCTCCAGACCGCCGGGATCAACACGCTCGCGGCCCGCGCCGAGGACGGCGATGGCCGCTACACCAGGGTCTGGATCGAGCAGGACGTACCCGACGACCACCCCACCTTGCGCCGCCACCGGGTCCGCATCGCCGCGTTCGACGAGGGCAACGGGCGTCTGGTGCGTCGCCGGGGCGTGGAGATGGACGTGGCCGGTCCCTCCGCCGACGTTCCCGAGTTCGCCGGGGAGCCGGTCGCGGACCTGCTCCTGGTCGACGACGCCGCGTGGACGTTCGCCAAGGTCCACCTCGACGACCGGTCGCTTGCGACCGTCGAAGCGCACCTCGGCAGCCTCACTGACCCGCTGGCGCGGACGCTGTGCTGGGGCGCGGTCTGGGACATGGTCCGTGACTCCGTCCTGCCGGCGCGGCAGTTCGCCGCGATCGCACTGCGCAACGTCACGGATGAGGACGACATCGGGATGCTCCAGACGACCCTGCGCCGTCGCCTGACCGCGGCGCAGCTGTGGGGTCACCCCGGTAACGCCCGTCCGCTGCTGCGCGCCATGGCTGACCAGGCCCGCCACGAGATCCGCGCCGCCCAGCCGTCCAGCGACCTGCAACTCATCTGGGTGCGACACTGGATCTCCGCGGCGCGCGACGACGAACACGTCGAAGCTGTCCGTGCGCTCCTCGACGGTGACCTGTCGATCCAAGGACTGGTGGTGGATACCGAGCTGCGCTGGCACATCGTCAAGGCCTTGGCGAGGATCGGGGCACTCGACGATGACGCGATCGCGGCGCAGCAGCGACGCGACCCCACCGACCTCGGCGAACGCAACGCCGCCCAGGCCCGGGCGAGTCGACCGGATGCTCGGGTCAAGGCCACGGTCTGGGAACGCATCGTCGGCGAGACGGAGATGTCCCACAGCCTGCTGAAGGCGCTCATGCGGGGCTTCATGCAGCTCGACCAGCCGCATCTGGCACACGCGTACATCGAACCGTACTTCGCTCACCTGCGACCGATGTTCGAGGAGCGCCAGTTGGAGGTCGCGCTGGCGTACGGTCACTCGATGTACCCCTCGGTCGTGGTCGACGAGCATCTCGTCCAACGCACCGACGAGGAGCTGCGTCGGGGGCTGCCCGGACCGGCCCGCCGTGTCCTCCTCGAGGAGCGTGACACGGTGGTCCGGGCTCTACGCACCCGACTGCGTGACGCAGAGGTCTCGCAGCCGTGAACGCCCAGCCGCCTGACCGCGAAGACGAAGACTTCTCGGAAGCGTGGGAACGTCGCGACGAGCTGGACGTCGGCGCCCCGACCGGCCAGTGGTCCGCCTTCCGAGCCGAGCAGGACACCGCCGAGGTGCTGCGCAGGCAGGTCCACGGCGAGGAAGAGTTGACGCCCGCGCGGACCGACCAGCGCGCCACCATGCTGCTGGCAGGGGTCGCCGTGGTGGTCGTCTTGGCGATCGTCGTCTGGCTGCTGGTCAGCTGACCGGCCGCCGTCAATCCTCGACGAGGAAGTCCGACAGGATCTCGGCGTAGGACGGGTGACGCAGCTTCGCCAGCGCCTTCGATTCGATCTGGCGGATGCGCTCTCGGGTGAGGCCAACGGCGGCCCCGACCTCCTCCAGCGTCCGCATGGTCCCGTCACGCAGCCCGAAGCGCGATTCGATCACCAGCCGTTCACGCGCCGACAGCTCATCGAGGATGGACGCCAGGTGCTGCTGCAGGAGCAGGTACGCCGCCGCGTCCAGCGGCACCACGGCGTTGACGTCCTCGATCATGTCACCGAACGAGCCACCATCTTCCTCGCCGATCGGTGCATCCAGCGACGCCGGATCCACGTCGAGGCGGCCCAGTTCTTCCAGGCGGTCGGGCGGCAGGCCGGTGGCGACGGCGATCTCGTCCGCGGTCGGCTCCCGACCGAGCTTCTGCACCAGCTCACGTTCGACGCGCGCGACCTTGTTCATGACCTCCACCAGGTGCACCGGCACGCGGATCAACCTCGACTGGTCGGCGATCCCGCGGCTGATCATCTGGCGGATCCACCAGGTCGCGTAGGTCGAGAACTTGTAGCCACGCGTGTGGTCGAACTTCTCGACGGCGCGGATCAGGCCGAGGTTGCCCTCCTGCACCAGGTCGGGGAAGAGCATGCCGCGGCCGACGTAACGCTTGGCGATGGAGACGACCAGCCTCAGGTTGGCCTCGACCATACGGCGGGTGGATCGCTCCCCGCCACGCTCGATGCGCCTGAGCTCGGCGCGGCGCGCCGGGGGCACGTCGAGCATCGAGTCCAGCAGCGCGGTGGCGGCCCGGCCGGCCGCCGCCCGCTTGGCGAGGTCGACCTCCTCCTCGGCGGTGAGCAGGTCGACACGCCCGATCTGGTTGAGGTACAGACGGACCGGATCGACCGTGGGGAGCGACGGGTCCGCCACCGCACCTGATGATCTGCCCGGCGTGAGCTGCACACATCCGATCCCGGCTCGACGCAGCAGCCGTTGGATCGCGTCGAGCTCGCGGTCGGAAAGGTTCTCGTCCAACGCCAACGTCGCCAGCTCATCCGACGTGACGAAACCGCGTGCCCGGCCGCGCGCGAGCAGCGCGCGCACGTCGCTGCGCGCCCCGACGCCGTCGTCGGGGAGGGTCAGGACGGTCGCCTCGTTGAGTTCCGGATCCGCCACCGACACCTCCGACGGGAGCCGGCGGGATCACCGCCGTCGCCGGATGGTATCCCCACGGTCGCCCCCGCGCGGCCGGAACACTTCGAGACCTCGACTCCGGGTTCGCCGCCCCGGGTGCTCGGCGGCCACCGCTGCGCCCGCCTGCCGAGCGCGGCCCACCGGGCCGCAGGGTCACTCGGAAGCGACGTGGCGCAGGTCGCGGCGGCGCGCCTCCAGCGCGATGAGCCGCTCGAACTCGGTGCGGTGACGGTCGCGTTCCACGACCGGGTTGAGCCGCTCCACCACGGCCTTCTGGCGTGAGATCTCGCGCTCCACCCGCCGTAGCAGCAGCCGCCCCACCAGCATCGCGACGTGCGGGGCGTCGGGCTCGACGGTGAAGTCCTCCAGCGTGATCGCGCGGATCACCGTGCGGGTCTCCTCGTCGGCGGCTGCTGCCAGGACGCTGTCGAGGTCGCAGCCCGGCCCCCCGCCCAGCTGCAACGCGTCGAACACCGACCGGGCCTTGGGGTGGCTGAGATCGTCGACGGTGACCTCGACCCAACGTTGCGGGAGGAGATCGGGGCGCTGCAGTGCCACGCGGAGCGCTTCCCGTTCCAACTGCGCGCGGGCTGAACGGCGACGGCTGTCGAGCGGCACCGGATCGGGATCCGCCACCGGCTCAGGCGTCCCGACGCGCGCGACGGCGCTGGCCACGATCGACCGGCCGATGCCGACTTCGTCGGCGACCAGCCGCAGGTACTCGGCGCGCAGGACCGGGTCGTCGATCGCCGCGAGCAACGGCGCGGCGGCCTCGACCGCGCCAGCTTTCCCCTCCGGCGTCTCCGGACGCCCCGCGATCGCCCCGCGCAGCATGAAGCGGATCACCGGCTCAGCGTCGGCGACCAGCGCCGCCATCGCGTCGGCGCCCCGCTCCCGGACCACGTCGGCTGGGTCGTTGTTGGCCGGCATCACCAGGATGCGCATGTGGATGTCCTGGTCGCGGGCGAGTGCGAACGCCCGTCGGGCGGCCTGCTCACCGGCGGCATCGGAGTCGAACGCCAGAACGACCCGGTCAGCGTACCGGCCCAGGAGGCGGACGTGATCCTCACCGATCGCAGTGCCGCACGTCGCCACGGCGTTGGTCAGTCCCGCCTGGTGCAGTGCAATCACGTCGGTGTAGCCCTCCGCGACCAGCACGTCCCCGGTCCGCACCACCTCCGGCCGAGCCCACGACAGGCCGTACAGGACCCGGTGCTTGCGGTAGATCGGGGTCTCGGGGGTGTTGAGGTACTTGGGCGGCTCGTGCTCGCCGTAGTCGAGGTCGGGCATGGTGCGCCCGCCGAAGCCGATCACGTCGCCGGCGGCATCCAGGACCGGGAACACCAGCCGGCCGCGGAACCGGTCGCGCAGCCCGCCGCGGGGGTTGCGGGCGGCCAGACCAGCCGCCTCGACGTCGCGGGCGGGGAACCCTTCGGCCAACAGGTGGCGGGTGACCGCATCCCACTCCAGCGGCGCGAAGCCCAGCGCGAACCGGTCGGCCTCGTCGCGCCCGAAACCGCGCGACTGCAGGTACGCCCGGGCGGCGGCCCCGCTCGATGACGCCAGACACCGGCGGAAGTGCTCCATCGCGGCCGAGTTGACCGCGACCAGTCGACTGCGCTCACCCAACGCCCGCCGCTGCCCAGCGGACAGCTCCTCGTACCGCAGCTCGTACCCGACGCGGCGAGCCAGCTGCTCCACCGCCTCCGTGAAGGTCAGCCCCTCGACGCGCTGCACGAAGCTGTAGACGTCGCCGCCCTCCTGGCAGCCGAAGCAGTGGTAGACGCCCAGGCGGGGATCGACCGAGAACGACGCGGTGCGTTCCTGATGGAAGGGGCACAGTCCCTTCAGCCGTGAGCCCGCACGCTTGAGTGCCGTGTGGTCGGAGACGATCTCTGCCAGGTCGGCGCGCTGCTTGAGCGCTTCGACGTCGTCCTGGAGGATCCGCCCCGCCACCTGGCCTGCCTGTCCCCGCGTGGGCGCGGATGCTAGCGAGCAGCCGCGACGCGTCCGCTCCCCGGTAGCCTCCGCCGCCTGTCTGGAGCGCCCGTGCCCCACCGCGCACCGTCCGCTACGCCGTGGACCTGACCCGCCGCCTGTCTGGAGCGCCCGTGCCCGACCGCGCACCCGTCCGCTACGCCGTGGACCTGACCCGCCGCGTCCATCATCTGGTCACCGTCCGTCAGACCATCCCCGCCGACCTTTCCGGCGGCGCCCGGGTGGTTCTGCCGGTGTGGACGCCGGGGAGCTACGTGGTACGCCACTACGCCCGACACGTGCAGCGGATCAGCGCCCGGTCCGCCGCCGGCGACCTGGTGCTGACGCCCGACGGGCACAGCGCGTGGCTGCTACCCGACGATGCGGACGGGGCGGTCGAGCTCGAGCTCGAGCTGTACGCCAACGAGCTCACGGTGCGCACCAACCACGTCGACGACCACCACGCCCTGCTGATCCCCGCCGCCACGTTCCCGTTCGTCGAGGGTGCACGTGACCGCGAGCACCACGTCACGTTGCAGCTGCCCGGCGGGTGGCGGGCATGGGGTCTGCTACCGCAAGTCGCCGGAGCGTTCGTCGCGGCCGACTACGACCATCTGGTGGACAGTGCGTTCGAGGCCGGGGCGCACGATGAACGGAGCTACGAGGTCGCGCACGTCGGCCACCGGCTGGTATGGGCCGGGCACGGCGGCCGGCCAGACCTCGACCGGATCGCGGCGGACGCCGCCGCCATCGGCGAGGCAGCGGTCCGGTTGTTCGACGGTGACCTGCCCACCGACGCGTACACGTTGCTGTGCACCGCCTGGGATCGCGGCACCGGCGGGCTCGAGCATCGCGACGGCGCGGTCCTGCAGGTCCCCGTCCACGCCCTCACCGACCCGGACGCCTACCGGCGCTTCCAGTCGCTCCTCGCCCACGAGTACCTGCACTTGTGGAACGTCAAGCGGCTGACACCGGCGGCGCTCACCGCGCTGAACTACGAACGCCCGGTGTTCACCGAGTCGTTGTGGGTCGCGGAGGGCTGGACCGCCTACTACGACAAGCTCGTGGTGCTCCGGGCCGGCCTGTGGGACACCCGTCGGTACCTCGACCGCCTCGGTGAGGTCGTCGACCGGGTGCTGCGTCGCCCCGGGAGGGCATGGCAGTCCCTGCGACAGGCCAGCTACGAGGCGTGGATCAAGCACTACCTGCCCGACGAGAACGCCCCCAACGCCGGCGTCAGCTACTACGACCACGGGGCGGTGGTCGCCTGGTGCCTCGACCTTCTCCTGCGGCGGCTGCGGCCCGACGGCGACGGTCTCGACGACGTGCTCACGCTGCTGTGGCACCGCTTCGGTCGCTCCACCAAGGGCTACCACGAAGGCGACGTCGTCGCCGCCGTGTCGGAGGTGGCCGGCAGCGACGTGGCTGGGTTCTTCTCCCGGCACGTCGCGGGGCGGCAACTCCCACCGGTCGAGGACCTGACCGAGGTGGTGGGGTTGCGTCTGGTCACCAAGGACGACGACGGCCCGGTCGCGCCCGACCTCGGCGTCGACGTCCGCGAGGACGACGACGGCATCGTGTTGCGTTCGGTCCTCCGCGAGCGTCCCGCCTGGCGGGCGGGCCTGACCGGCGGCGATCGTCTCCTGGCGATCGACCGGACGCGCGTGGGGCGCGGTGAGCTGACACCGGCGCTGCTGGGCTACCGGCCGGGCGACGAGGTCGAGGTGGCGGTCTTCCGCGGGCCGCGGCTCGTCACTGCCACGGTGACGCTGGGCGAGCCTCTCCCGCCGCGCGTCCTGAGGCCGGTCGAGGACCCGTCACGGATGCAGCGGGACGCTTTCGAGCGCTGGCTCGGACAGGCGCTCACCGGCGTTTGACCGGCTGGCGCACCGTCCCGTCGTGGGCCACGTCCCTCAGCGTGACGTGACGCGGCGCAGCACGGACCGCAGGATCCCGCCGTGGCGGAAGTACTCGCCCTCCAACGGGGTGTCGATGCGGACGCGGACACGGAACGCCCGCCCGTCGGCCCGCACGGTCACCTCGGACGGCATCTCGCCGCCGGCGAGGCCGACGACGTCGAAGGTCTCGTGGCCCGTCAAGCCCAGCGCGTCGACCGACTCGCCCGGGCGGAACTGCAGCGGTACGACCCCCATCCCGATCAGGTTCGAACGATGGATCCGCTCGTAGCTCTCGGCGATCACGGAACGGACCCCCAGCAGGGCCGTGCCCTTCGCGGCCCAGTCGCGCGACGACCCGGAGCCGTACTCGGCGCCGGCCAGGACCACCAGCGGCGTCCTCTGTTGCTGGTAGCGCATCGCCGCGTCGTAGATGCTCAAGACCTCTCCGCTGGGCAGATGTCGGGTGACGCCGCCCTCCACACCGGGGACCAGGCGGTTGCGCAGCCGGATGTTGGCGAACGTTCCGCGGAGCATCACCTCATGGTTGCCGCGCCGTGCCCCGTAGGAGTTGAAGTCGCGCGGCGCCACGCCGCGATCCTGCAGGTAGCGCCCCGCGGGGCTGGACGGGGGGATGAACCCGGCTGGGGAGATGTGGTCGGTGGTGACGCTGTCGCCCAGGACCGCCAACGCACGGGCACCGGTCACGTCGGTCAGCGGTGCCGGCTCGGGGCCGAGGTCATCGAGGAACGGGGGACACCGCACGTACGTCGACTCGGGATCCCAGCGGTACCGCTCCCCGGCGGGGACGGGCAACCCGCGCCACCGGTCGTCGCCCGTGAACACGTCGCGGTAGCGCTCGGCGAACATGTCGGAGGACAGAGCCGTCTCGAGCGCGGCGGTGATGTCGTCGCTGGTCGGCCAGACGTCACGAAGGAACACCGGCCGTCCATCGGGGTCGTGACCGAGCGGCTCGGTGCGCAGGTCGACGTCCATGGTCCCTGCCAGAGCGTACGCGACGACCAGCGGAGGAGACGCGAGGTAGTTCATCCGAACGTCGGGATGGATGCGTCCGGCGAAGTTGCGGTTTCCACTCAACACCGCCGCCGTCGCGAGATCCGCGTCGTGGATGGCGTCGGAGATCTCACGCACCAGCGGACCGGAGTTGCCGATGCAGGTCGTGCACCCGAACCCCACCAGGTGGAAGCCGAGCTTCTCGAGGTAGGGGGTCAGGCCTGCCCGCTCGTAGTAATCGATCACGACCGGCGAGCCGGGGGCGAGCGAGGTCTTGACCCACGGCTTGGTCTCCAGCCCGCCCTCCACGGCGTTGCGTGCCAACAGGCCGGCGGCCAGCATCACCCGCGGGTTGGAGGTGTTCGTGCAGCTGGTGATGGCCGCGAGCACGACGTGACCGTGGTCGAGCGTGATCTGTCGCCGGCCGGCCAAGGTGACCGGTACGACACGTCGCGGTCGGTCCGGCCCGGCCACGGGCTGGTCGTCCTCCTTGGCCCCGGTCACCGCCGCCATCGGGGCGGGCGGGTCGCTAGCGGGGAACGATGCGGCCGACGCCTGATCGGGTGACGGCCGCGCGCCCACAGGCGCGATCTCCCCCAGCGCTCGCCGGAACCGCGTCTTGGCCTCGTCCAGCGGGACACGGTCCTGTGGGCGGGTGGGTCCGGCCAGGCTGGCGGTCACCGTGGACAGATCCAGCTCCAGCACGTCCGTGTACCGCGGCGTGGCCCGCGGGTCGTGGAACAGCCCCTGCGCCTTGGCGTAGGCCTCGACCAGGCCCACCTGCTCGGGTGAGCGCCCCGTGAAGCGCAGGTACCGCAGCGTCTCGTCGTCGATGGGGAAGATCGCGCATGTCGAGCCGTACTCGGGCGCCATGTTCCCGATCGTTGCACGGTCGGCGAGCGCGACGCTCGCGATGCCGGGGCCGAAGAACTCGACGAAGCGCCCCACCACGCCGTGACGACGGAGCAGCTCGGTGACGGTGAGGACGAGGTCGGTGGCGGTCGTGCCCTCGGGCAGAGAGCCGGTCAGGCGGATGCCGATCACCTGGGGGATCAGCATCGAGACCGGCTGGCCGAGCATGGCAGCCTCGGCTTCGATGCCGCCCACCCCCCAGCCGAGCACCCCCAGGCCGTTGACCATCGGGGTGTGCGAATCGGTCCCGACCAGCGTGTCGGGGTAGGCCTGGCCGCGGTCGTCGGCGACGATCACCGACGCCAGGTACTCGAGGTTGACCTGATGGACGATCCCGGTGCCCGGTGGCACCACCCGGAAGCGGTCGAACGCCTGCTGCCCCCAGCGCAGGAACGCGTACCGTTCACGGTTCCGCGCGTACTCCAGCTCGACGTTGCGTGCGAACGCGTCCGGGGTCCCGGCCACGTCGGCGACCACCGAGTGGTCGATCACCAGATCGACGGGCACCCGGGGGTTGACGAGCGACGCCGGCCGGGCCAGCTCCACGATCGCGTCGCGCATCGCGGCGAGGTCGACGATCGCCGGTACCCCGGTGAAGTCCTGCATCAGCACCCGGGCCGGCAGGAACGCGATCTCGCGCGGCGGTCGACCTGTGGGTTCCCAGCGGGCCAGGGCGGTGACGTCCTCGGACGTGACGCTGACGCCATCCTCGTGGCGCAGCAGGTTCTCGAGCAGGATCTTCAGCGAGTAGGGCAGGCCGGCGACGTCGCCGGCATCGGCCACCGCGTCGAGCCGCCACACGTCGAAGGACCGGCCGTCCACATCCAAGGCGCTGCGGGCACCGAAGGAGTTCTTCGGGTCGGCCAAGCCAGGTCCTCCTGTGTGGCCAAGGACCCTACCAACCGCTCGATCGTGCTCAGCTGAGCAAACGACGATCGGTTCGGCCCGCGGAGCCGATCGCCCGCTACAGGTCGCGGCGGATCTCGCGGAGCCGGCGCCGCACACCGTGGAGTCGCTCGGCGGTGCGGCGGTGCTCGTCGCGGTCCTGTGTGTCCTGTTGCAGCCGCTGGCTCAAGACCTCCGTCTCGAAGGTCAGCAGCTCCACCTCGGTCCGGACCCGCGTGACCTGCTCGAGCGAGGACAGCGGCCGCGACGCGATCGCCTCGCGCAGGATCTTCTGGGCGCGTTCGTCGTCACGGAGAAACCGCTTCGGCAGGCGGGCTCGCTGCCGGATCGTCACGAGGTCGGGCAGGGCACGGTTCGAGGGGTAGGCGAGGAGGAAGTCCTCCAAGCGCGTCAGCGCTTCATCCCAGCTGGCTGGCTCGTGACCGTACCGCGCGTTGTTCACGGCGGGACCTCCGTCGACCCCGGTGCGGGGCTCATCGTAGCGTGGAAGGCGGCGAGCGCCCGAGCGTGGGACGTCGCCGGACGTGCGATGATGACGGGCATGGAACGAGTTCCGTCTCCCAAAGACCTGCGCGGCGCCGCCGCCGTGGCGCAGACGCTGGCGTACGCAGCCGGGCTCGCGGGTGTCGTCGCGGGGGGGTTGCTCTACCGCGGGGGCGAGACCGCGTTCGCCGTGGTCGCCTGGGTGGTGACGTTCGCGGCCGGTGCCATCCTGATGATCGCCGCGTTCCTCGCTCGGGGGATGGCGGCGTTGCTGGCCCGGATCGGGCGCATCGAGCAGGACGTCGCCACGTTCGTGTCCCGCGGCGGGGACGATGAGCCGGTGCCGCGCCGTGACCCGTGGGGCCACCTCCCGCCGTACTAGCCGCGCCACGCGTCAGGCCGGCAGGCGCTCGCCCAGGTAGTCCACGAGGCGCTCGATCGGGAGGCGATCCTGGGTCATCGGATCACGATCGCGGACGGTGACCGCGTCGTCGTCGAGACTGTCGAAGTCCACCGTGACGCAGTACGGCGTGCCGATCTCGTCCTGGCGGCGGTAGCGGCGTCCGATCGACTGCGTCTCGTCGTACTCGCACATCCAGTGGTGCTTGACGATGTCGAACACCCGGCGCGCCATGGGGACCAGGCGCTCGTTCTTCGACAGCGGGAGGACCGCGACCTTGTAGGGAGCCAGGCGCCGATCGAGGCGCAGGACGGTACGGGTCTGCAGCTTGCCCTTCGCGTCAGGCGCCCGCTCGTCGCGGTACGCGTCGAACAGGAACGCCAGCACGGCCCGGTCGGCCCCCGCCGCCGGCTCGATGACGTACGGGTGGTACCGCTCGTCGCCGTCCTGGTCGTAGTAGCTCATGTCCTTCCCGCTGGCACGTTCGTGCGCCCTGAGGTCGTAGTCGGTGCGGTTGGCGATGCCCTCGAGCTCCGACCACCCCATGGCCGGGTCGGAGAAGTGGTACTCGAGGTCGACGGTGGCGCTCGAGTAGTGGCTGAGCTCTTCGGGCCCGTGGGGACGGATGCGCAGGTTGCGTTCCCGCAGGCCCAGGTCGACGTACCACTTCCAGCGCTCGTCTTGCCAGTGCTGGAACCAGTCGTCCGCCTCGCGAGGATGGCAGAAGAACTCCATCTCCATCTGCTCGAACTCGCGGGTGCGGAAGGTGAAGTTCCCGGGCGTGATCTCGTTGCGGAAGGACTTGCCGACCTGTGCCACGCCGAACGGGACCTTCATGCGGTTGGTGAGCTGCACCGTCGGGAAATCGACGAAGATCCCCTGAGCGGTCTCGGGTCGCAGCCACACCACCGCGGACTCGTCCTCGACCGGGCCCGCGAACGTCTTGAACATCAGGTTGAACTGACGGGGTTCGCCGAGCGCGCCGCCGCACTCCGGGCAGCGCCGCTCCCCCGCATCGGTCTCAGGTTCGACGTGGTCCTCGCGGAAGCGGCGACGACAGTCTCTGCACTCGACCAACGGGTCGGTGAAGCCGGCGACGTGCCCGGACGCCTCCCACACCCTCGGATGCATCAGGATGGCGGCGTCCTGTCCGACGACGTCGTCGCGGAGCTGCACGGTGGCGCGCCACCACTGGCGCTTGACGTTGTTCTTCAGCTCGACACCGAGCGGACCGTAGTCCCACGTCGAACGCAACCCGCCGTAGATCTCCGACGAAGGGAAGATGATCCCCCTGCGCTTGCACAGCTCCACGATCGTGGCGAGCGACGGGCCTGAAGCCGGCGCTTCCTGGCCAGCGACGTCCACGGGTGCGGCGTCAGCGGTCACGTCCAGGTCCTGCTGTTCGGAGGGTGGCCACCGCCGGTCGGCGGGCCGTGGTCGTTGGCGAGGGTAGCGGCTGGCGCCACCATGGTTCCGCCACTGACGGGCGCCGCGTTCGGCGCCCGCGACGGCCAAGCAGGGGAACCGATGGACGGCGGCGACGGACCGACCGACTGGCCCCGCGTCCGCCGTGTGCGGGTCGTTCTCGCCGACGACGCGGCGGAGTTCCGCGAACTGATGCGCCGGCGGCTGGAGTCCGACGGCCGCTTCGTCGTGGTGGGCGAAGCCGCGAACGGCCGCGAGGCTGTGGAGCTGGCTGAGGAGCACCACCCGGACGTCGTGGTGATGGATCTGGCCATGCCCGTGATGGACGGCCTCGAGGCGATCGAGGAGGTCCGTGACCGCGCCCCGGACACGAAGTCGGTGGTGTTGACGTCGTTCGACGCGCGGAGCCTCGCGGAACGTGCCACCCGGGTCGGCGCGTTCTGCTACCTGGAGAAGGGCACCGCGATCGAGGACATCCTGACGGTCCTCGCCCCGCTGTCCCCACCCGAGTTCGAGTAATCACGCCCGATCCGCAGGCCCGGACGACGCATGCTCACCCGGGCACCGGCGCGATGTCGTCGACCGCCTCCCCGAAACGACGTTCGCGGCGCTGGTACTCAGCCACAGCGCGCGCCAGCTCCACCCGGTCGAAATCGGGCCACAGCGTCTCGACGAAGACCAACTCGGCGTACGCGGCGTGCCAGGGCAGGTAGTTCGACGTGCGCTGCTCTCCGGAGGTTCGGATCAGCAGGTCGACGGACGGCATGTCCGGGTCGTACAGCCGGGCAGCGAACGTCCGCTGGTTGATCCGGTTGATCCGGCCGGCCTGGACGTCGTCACACAGCCGCCGGGCCGCGTCCATCAGCTCGGCGCGCCCGCCGTAGTTGAACGCGACGCACAGCGTCATACGCCCGTTGCCGGCGGTGAGCTCCTCGGTCTCCTCGATCAGCCGGACCAGTCGGCGCGGGACCGGGCGACCGCGCCGACCGATGAACCGCACCCGCACCTGGCGTTCGTGCAGATCCTCTTTACGGCGCAGCAGGAGCGACTCGTTGAAGTTGAGCAGGAACCGGACCTCGTGCGGGGGCCGCCGCCAGTTCTCGGTCGAGAAGGCGTAGACGGTGAGGTATTCGAGGCCGAGTTCCAGCGCGCCCTCCACCGTGTCGAACAGGGCGGCCTCGCCCGCAGCGTGCCCGTCGGTCCGCGGCAGGCCACGTGCGTTGGCCCACCGCCCGTTGCCGTCCATGATGATGGCGACGTGTCTGGGGACGTGGTCGGGGTCGATCTCGACGCCGGGGTCCACGGGCGCTCCGGTCGCGGGACGAGCCAAGACTACGGTTGCCCGCCCCGCGTTGCCGGTGTGCTCTCAGCGCGGCACGAGCGGGTAGGAACGCAGCGGGCGTTCCAAGTGGTGCTCGAGGAAGGCGCGGGTGAACGCCGCAGCGGTGCGGCGTGGCCCTTCGTGTTCCGCCGCTCGTGGCAGGCCGATCCAGTCGTTGCTGGCAAGCTGCGCCACCAGCGCCACCGTATCGGTGCCGACGGCCCTGCTCCCCGTCGGGGCGCACCCCCGGCACAGCGACCCCCCCGCAGTGACGCTCAGGAACGGGTGCGACCCGGGCGCCCGGCACTGCGCACACCGTTCTGTGAGGACCTGGAAGCCGGAGGCGGCAGCGAGCCGCAGCAGGTAGGCATCCACGAAGATCGCCGGGTACGGCGGGCATGCCTGCAGTGCCTGGAGGCCGGCGCGCAGCAACAGGAACACCGGGAGGTTGCGCTCTCCCTGCTGCACAACCCGATCGGCGGCCTCCACCATCGTCGACGCGCACGCTGAGAGCGTGAAGTCCTCCCGGACGCTGGCGAACGGCTCGATCAGCTCGGCCTGGCTGACCACGTCCAGCGCACGGCCCTCGTACAGCTGCAGGTCCACGTGCGAGTACGGCTCCAGTCGTCCTCCGAAGCGCGACCCGGGCCGGCGCACGCCCTTGGCGACGGCACGGACCAGACCGCGAGCCTGGGTCAGGATGTGCAGGATGCGGTCGGTCTCGCCCAGCTTGTAGGTCCGCAGGACGATTCCCTGATCGCGGTAGCCGGCCACGGCTATCGCGGGGCGTCGTCGAGGACGGTCACGAACGTCGGCGTCGCCACCACGTCCGCCCCGGCGTCCAGGAACGCCACCAGCTCGTCCCAGTCGCTGACCACGCCGGTGGCACCGACCTGGGCACGGTCACCGGCGGCGGTCGCGACCGCCGCAACGTCAGCCACGCTGGGCCGGCCGGTCGCGGCCCCGGACGCCGTCCCGATCCGATCGGCGCCCGCCGCGACGCAGATCGCGACCGCGCGTCGCAGCTGCGGACCGCGCAGCTCGGCGGTGTCGAGCGTGCAGGCGATCGCCAGGTCGGTGTCGTGCGCCGTGGTCACCGCGCGGGCGATCACACGTCGCGCGATGTCGTCGTCGGCGTCGAAGACAGCCGCCGGCACGGGAACATCGACCTCGTACGCGCCCGCGCCGCCAGCAGCAGCGACCTCATCCAGCAGCGTGGCGTCGACTGTCTCGGCGTCCGCCGGGGCATCCAACCCCACGGCGGCGACCACGTCCAGGCCACTGCCGGCGACCTCCGCGGTCACCACCGCGACGTGGTCGAGGCGGACCATCACCCCACGGACTCCGTGAAGCAACGCTGCGGCGCAGGTGTGGCGGACGTCGGCGTCGGTGGCGCCGGGTGCCAGCACGGCGGCGTCGATGCGGGCCGCCACGTCGGTGCGGGTCCGCGGCGTGGTGCTCATCGCCGACAGGGTACGCCGGTCACCACCGGCACTTGCCGTTGGCGCGGTCACAGCGGTGGCCACGGGTAGGGGCGCCGACCGGTTGGGGGTGGGAAGCGCTCACGGTCGGCCACGGCGCGCGCACGACGCGCCGTGGCGGCCACCTCCCCGGCGGTCAGCAGAGCAGCCAGCCCGCGGTTGACCGGATCATCATGGTCCGCGAGCCGTCCGGTCAGCTCGGCCACCCCCGACCGCAGCGACTCGGGGATCGGTTCGCCGGCGAACTCCCACGCCACCGTGCGCAGCTTGGCGTCCTCGTGGAAGCACACGCCGTGGTCGACGAGGCGGATCCGTCCGGCACCGTCGAGCAGGACGTGACTGGCCTTGCGGTCGGCGTTGTTGGCGATCAGGTCGAACACGACCATGCGTTGCAGCTGCGCCACCACGGAGGCGTCACCTGCCTGGACCAGAGCGAAGTAGTGCTGCTGCGGATCGTGCTCGACGAACAGCTGCACGCTGCCGCGCCCGTACGGGCCGTCCTCCCGCAGCACCGTGGGCGGGACCAGTCCCCACCCCAGTTCCCGGTCGAGGACGTACGCGGCGACCTCACGCCGGTGCAGCGTCCCCGACGGGAAGTCCCACAGCGGCGTCTCGCCGCGTTGCGGCTTGTACACGGCGAGGAGCTGATCGCTGTGGTCCGGGTCGTCGCCCGACTGCTTCAGCGGCGACAGCCGGCACAGCAGCGTCACGTTCGACGCGGTCGCGACCTGCCCGACCGGATCGAGGCGGGCGTGCAGCAGCCGCGTGAGCGCGCGGTCGGGATCCGACCCGGACGCGCTCACCGCTGCCGGGCGTCGCCGTCGCTGCGTGGACACAGGTGGCCATCGGTGTCGATCGGGAGCCCGCACAGCCGGCACGTCGGCCGACCCTGGGCCACCGACCACGCAGCGTGCGCGGCCAGGACCTCGGCTTGCTCCTGCGAGGCCCAGACCCGCACCTGTTCGGGCTCGCGTTCCTCCTCCTCGGCGACGAACTCGGTGACCTCCACCACGAACCGTCCCAGCTGCGGATCGAGGCCGACGGCGATCGAGCCGGCCCGCCAACGTGGTGCGATCGGTTCCTGCAGCCGCATCGCGGCGATGTCCCAGACGCGGGGCAGCGACGCCCCGACCTCGGCCAGGAGGCGTTCCAGCACCTCCGCGATGGCCGAGACCTGCTCCTTCTCGACGAGCACGGACACGACCTGGCCCGCCTCGGCGGCCTGGAGGAAGAATGTGCGCTGGCCCGCCTCACCGACGAAGTCGGCGGTGAGGTGGTCGGGGGCGCTGAACTCGATGTCCACGGGTCACCGCCGGTCGAGGTGGCTGACGTCGTTGAGGCCGAGCAGCCGCGGGATCCCGCGGCACGGGAGCGCCAGCTGCGACACCGACGCCGGGGAGATCACCAGCCGCTGGAAGAGGTCGAGCTGGATCCCCGCGTAGTGCGCGATCACGATCTTGATCACGTCCGCGTGGCTGACCACGGCGATGGTCGCTTTGTCGGGGTGCGCGTTCACGACCTGCTCGATCGCCAGCACGGCCCGGCTCTGCGCAGCCACGAACGACTCGCCACCCGGGAACGTGACCCGACCGGGGGTCTGCTGGATGCTCTCGAACAGGCGGGTCCGGCGCAGTTGCTTCAGGCTCCGGTCGGTCCACGAGCCGTAGTCGAACTCCTGCACGCCATCGAGCTCGCGGACGTCGCGGCGCTGGCGTGCGGCGATCGTGGCGGCGGTCTCCAATGTCCGGCGGACCGGTGAGGCGTACACCGCCGCGAGCCGGGTCCGGGCCAGCCGCTCGGCGACGGCCTCGGCCTGGGCCCGGCCTTCCTCGGTCAACGGCGCCGGGGTACGGCCGCCCAGACGCGAGCCGGTCGCCGCCGTCACCGCGTGGCGGACGAGGACGACCGTTGCCATCGGCCTGCTCGGTCAGTACGCGCGTGCGAACACCACACGGGTGCCGTACGACGACGGTTCGCCGCAGCGGATGCAGGCCCCCTCCTCACGTTCGCGCCCCATCGGCACGCACCGCGGCGTGGCGGTCGTGTCGGCCTTGATGTCGTCCTCGCAGTCGGGACGCCCGCAGTGCAGGGCGTAGGCGAAACCGCGCTGGACCTGCGCCACGAGATCCTCCCAACGGTCGACCTCGGCGCTGAGGCCGTCGCGGAAGGCGGTGGCGCGACCGAGCAGCTCGCGCTGGTAGTCGTTGAGACGGCGTGGCAGGTCCCCGACCAGCGCTGCCAGAGGCACCGTCTCCTTGTCCTCCCGGGCGACACGCTGCGCCAGGACGGCGCTGTCCTGATCGAGGTCCCGCGGGCCGAGCTCGACCCGCAGCGGCACGCCCTTTAGCTCCCAGTCGTTGAACTTGAACCCCGGTGACACGTCCTCGCGATCGTCGACGTGGACGCGGACCCCCGCTGCCGCGATGTCGCGGGCCAGCCGGTGGGCCACCTCGGCAACCCGGGCGTGATCCTGACCGCGGCCGATCGTGGCGATCACGACCTGGTAGGGGGCCAGGCCGGGGGGCAGCACCAGGCCCTGATCGTCTCCGTGGGCCAGGATCGTCGCCCCGAGCATCCGTGTGCTCATCCCCCACGAGGTGGTGTGGCACAGGTGCAGCTCGTTGTGCTCGTCCTGGAAGGTGATGTCGAACGCCTCCGCGAAGTTCGTGCCCAGGTAGTGGGAGGTCCCCGACTGCAGCGCCTTCCCGTCACGCATCATCCCCTCGATGGAGTAGGTGTCGACCGCGCCGGGGAAGCGCTCGCCGGGGGTCTTCTCGCCCTTGATCATCGGGATCGCGGCCGCGTCCCGGGCGAACGACGCGTACACCTCGAGCATCCGCAGCGTTTCGTCGATCGCCTCCTGTGCGGTGGCGTGTGCCGTGTGGCCCTCCTGCCACAGGAACTCCGTGGTTCGCAGGAAAATCCGCGGCCGCAGCTCCCACCGCACCACGTTGGCCCACTGGTTGATCAGGACCGGCAGGTCGCGGTAGGAGGAGATCCACCTGCTGTACATCTCGCCGATGACGGTCTCCGACGTCGGGCGGACCACCAGAGGCTCGTCGAGCTCTTTCCCACCCCCGTAGGTGACGACGGCCAGCTCGGGCGAGAAGCCCTCGACGTGGTCGGCCTCGCGCTGCAGGAAGCTCATCGGGATGAACAGCGGGAAGTACGCGTTCTCGTGCCCGGTGCCCTTGAACATCTGGTCGAGCTGCGACTGCAGCAGCTCCCACATCCGGTACCCGTAGGGGCGGATGACCATGGACCCCTTGGCCGGGCCGCGGTCGGCGAGCTCCGCCTTCAGGACGACCTCGTTGTACCAGGCGGAGACGTCCTCGCTGAGGGGGGTGACGCCGAGGTTGCGCTGCTTGTCGTTCGACATGGCGGGCACCCTACCGGCCGACCGGACGCCCGTTCGGACGACGCCGGTCGCGGTCGGCAGCGTCCTAGGGTGGCGCGCGGCTCCGAGCGTGAGGTCTGCCGTGTCTACATCCCTGGTGATCGGGTTCGTCCTGACCGGCGTCGCCATGCTGGCCTTCCTGGGCTGGACCTATCGGCAGGTCCGGCGGGTTGATCACGTCATCCGTGACGTCGACGGCAGGCAGCACCGGGCCGGATGACCAAGGACCGGCCCACCCTGACCCCGCCGGAGACCGAGCTGTCCCGCTCGCTCTCCGAGTTCGACATCACCATGATCGGAGTCGGCGCGATGATCGGCGCCGGCATCTTCGTGCTGACGGGCATCGCGGCGGGGACGACCGGACCGTCGCTGATGCTCGTCTTCGCGCTCAACGGGCTCGTCACGATCTTCACCGCGATGGTGTACGCCGAGCTGGGGTCGGCCATCCCCGAGGCCGGTGGCGGCTACCTGTGGGTCAAGGATGCCCTCGGCCGGTCACAGAGCTTCCTCGCCGGCTGGATGTCGTGGTTCTCGCACTCGGTCGCGGGGAGCCTCTACGCACTGGGTTTCGGCAGCTTCGCGAACCTGCTGATCGAGCGGGCCGGCGTCGACCTGCCCCATCTCTTGTTCATCGGTGCCGACAAGTGGATCGGGGTGCTGATCGCGCTGGTCTTCCTGGCGATCAACTTCCGGGGGGCATCCGAGACGGGTCTGGCCGGCAACGTCGTGACCGTCGCCAAGCTGCTGGTCATCGGGCTGTTCATCGGGTTCGGCCTGTGGGCGATGGCGACCAACCCGGCGCAGAGCGCCGACCGCTTCGAGCCGTTGTTCCCACAAGGCTACGGCAACGTGTTCCTGGCGATGGGGATCACCTTCATCGCCTTCGAGGGCTACGAGATCATCGTTCAGGCCGGGGAGGAGGTCCGCGACCCACGCCGCAGCATCCCCCGTGCCGTGTTCAAGTCGCTGCTGATCGTGATCCCGATCTACGTCCTGGTGGCGGTCACCGCGATCGGGGCCGTGCAGCCGGTGGGCGGGGTGCCGACCTGGCAGTTCCTCGGCGAAGCGGGAGAGCTCGGCCTCGCGCTGGCAGCAGAACGCTTCATGCCGCTGGGCACGTACGTGATCCTGGCGGGTGGCCTGTTGTCGACGGTCTCTGCTCTCAACGCGACCACCTACTCCTCCACCCGTGTCTCGTTCGCGATGGGCAGGGACCGGGTCCTGCCCGACGCCTTCGCCCGCATCCACGACCGCTTCCGAACGCCGTACATCGCGCTCGCAGCCACGGGCGCCCTGATCATCTTCATGGTGCTCGCGATCCCGATCGAGGACGTCGCGGCCGCGGCCGACGTGATGTTCCTCCTGCTGTTCATCCAGGTGAACTACGCCGTGATCCGCATCCGCGGAGAGTTCGGGGACCGGCTGGAGTACGGCTACCTGATGCCGTTCTACCCGTGGGTGCCCATCATCGGGATCGTCAGCAATGCGTTCCTGGCCGTGTACCTGTACCGCTTCAGTCCGATCGCCTGGTTCTTCGCCGCCGTGTGGATCGCGGTCGGGTTCGGTGTGTTCGTCGCGTACGCGCGCACCCGCGTCGAAGCCGACGAACGCCCGGCGGTGACCTTCGAGGAGAAGGCAGGGCTGCGCGGCGGGCGGAAGATCCTGGCCTGCGTCGCCAAACCCGAGCACGTCGAGACGGTGGTGTCGATCGCGGCGGCGATCGCCCGCCAGCGTGATGCGGAGGTCGTCGTGCTCAACGTCGTCCGGGTCCCCCCGCAGCTGCCGATGTCCGAGGGACGGCGCTACACGGCCGAAGCCCAGCCTGTGGTGGAAGCGGTGCACGCCGTCAACGAGCGCATCGGTGACGTCACGATCAGCACGATGGTCGGCATCGGTCGTCGCATCTCACACGTCATCAACGACATCGCCGCCCGCGAGGAAGCCGAACTGATCGTCCTGGGCTGGCGCGGGACCGTCCACGAGGGACGCGTGCGGGGATCGGTGGCCCAGGGGGTGCTGCGCAGCGCGGACGTCGACGTGGCGGTCGTCAAGGACCACGGCATGCCCGGTCGGGTGGACTCGGTCCTGGTCGCCGTCAGCCCGGGTATCCGCCAATCCGACACGCTGGAGTACGGCGCGCACCTGGCAATGGGCTTCGACGCCGACCTGCGACTCACAACGGTGGTCGACCCGCAGGCCACCCAACAGGACCGCATCACGACGTGGCTGGAGTCGCTCCGCGAGGACGTGACCGGCGACATCCTGGCCAGCGAGAAGGTGTCCACCGACTGCGTCGAGGGCGGCTCCGTCGTGGACGCACTCGCCGTGGAGACCGCCCACCATTCGCTGCTGGTGCTGGGCTCGTCACGCGACTGGGTCCTGCGCCGCACTCTCCTGGGCGAGTTCGCCGACACGATGGCGAACCGGTCGCAGCGCACCGTCGTGATGGTGCACAAGGTGGAGTCGCGCTCGATCTCGATCCTGCGCCAGGTGGTCGGCTTGCTGACACGGCGCCGCCCCGACCGGCCCCGGCAGGCCCGGGAACCCTGAGCCCTCCTAGTATCGTGGACCCCGGCGGGCGTGAGCACCGCTACGCCACAGACGCCGACGCCTAGTCCCTAGTCCGTAGCTCCGACCTCGGATCCATGGCGCAACTACCGCACTCGCCGGCTGTGCCGGCTGAGCGTCGTACCGCGTTCAGGAGTCGTTCGTTGCCTGTGCCTCAGTACGAAGCCGTGGCCTTGCGCGGCGTCAGCTCGGAGCTCGGCACGTGCTCAACGCACATAATCGTCGCGGCCCAACCCGGCGAGGACCGCACTCGCGAGCGGCGGGGACGGGACGTAGGTCCGAACTCGCCGCGCTTCGCCACGGCAACGGAAGCGCCGCGTCATCCGTCAAGCAACGCTCAAGACGACCGCCCGTCGGTGCCACCTTGTGCCCGGCGACACCCTGGTGGTTACAGGTCGAGCAGGACCGCCAACGTGTCGCGCACCTGGGTGAGAACGACAGGACCGACGTTGCCGATGGTCTGTCCGCACCGTGACGTTGCAAGGGCGCGGATGTGCTGACACTGTGCCGCCGACGCGGTGCGCAAGCCGTTGGCTTCATCGGGCTTGACCGTGACCTCGGTCTCGTAGCCACGAAGGGTCGTTGTCAGCGGGACAACCTGCACCACACTCGGGTTCGCTCGCAGAACCCGGTCTGCGGTGACGACCAGCCCCGGGCGGACAAGCCCCGCTTCCGATCCTTGGGGCGCACCGAGGTCGAGCTGCACGACGTCACCCGAGGTCAGCATCGAGCCACAGTGTCTCGTCGTCCTCGAGAGGCGCGGCCAGTTGGCGGCCGATCTCTTCCTGACGCAGCAGCCGGACGGCACGCGAGACGGTCTCGGTGACCGTCGCGTGGCGCTTGTTCGCCAGGCGCTTGAGCTCTTCGTGTGTGTCCCGGTCGATCCGGATTGTTGTCGTGTCGCTCATGTGCCTAGTCTACCACCTTGTAGATGGGAAGGTCTACAGCAGGGTCTCGTCGCGGCCCATCCCGGCATAGGTTGAAGTCGAAGGGTGCGGTCTCGGGGACGTAGGGCCCGCACTGCGGATGGACTTCCACCATCCTGTTGAGACCCCCGTTGGGGGCGGTGGTCATGGCGGCGTTGGATGTGACACCGAGCGTAACTGCTCGCCGCTGATGCCGGTCCGTCGCCTGGGTGCGGAGCGAGTTTCTGGTCGTGGGCAGCGCCCAACGGTCGCCGGTGCTCATCATCGTCTCACCTAGGCTCGGTGTTGATCGATAGCCGTATGGGACCGGCGATGGACGCCTCCTATAGCTGTCAAGCCGCTCGTGGCACGGCGTCGGGACGGCGCGTTAGGGCGTCTCTGAGTAGGGGTAAGACCTTTGCGTGGGGCCCTGTTCAGGTTCCAGTTCCCGCATAAGGGTTGGGATCTTGCGATGGCGACCACGCCCAACAATTCGCACTCGCGCAGGGTGAGCCGGCCGAACGTTTCCAGCCCGGGCTCCTCTGCGCGCCCAGACGCTCGAGAGCTCTTCCGCCTGCATCACTTCCGCGGCGGCCGACGTCTCGTCGTTGAGTGCCATGGCATTCACGCGGGGACGGCTGAGCGGACCGCCTCGGCGACGGCCTCGGGCTGCTGCAGAGGCATCAGGTGACAGGCGTCAGGGACCCGGACCGTGCGCATCTGGGGTGCCGCCTTGGTGAGAGCGCCGTGGATGGCATGGACCCACGGGGCACTGTCCTCGCCGAGGAGGTACGTCATCGGGACCGACCAGCCAGAGATCTCCTTCGCTGAGATGTGGTCCGCAGAGGTGTTGAACCGTTCCAGCGCCTTGAACTCGGTGCGTAAACCCTCTGCATCGCCAAGGAACCACTCGCGCTGGCGGTCGTCGAGCTCGTCCCAGCCGTTGCCCCCACTGCGTCGGGCGAAAGCGAAGAGCGCCATGGTCTTTGCCGCCTCGCGGTTGCGGCCCCGCATCGAGTCACGCTTGAAGGCGAGGAGCAGACGAAGGCTGCGCAAGGGTTGAAGGCGAGGTAGATGGAACACCGGTTCGATGAGAACAGCGGCTTGGACCTGTTCCGGGTGGGTTCGGATCAGCTCCATGGCAACTGCCGCCCCACCGCTCCAACCCACGACGATCGCCGGTTCTGCGGCCACGTACTCGATGAGCCCCGCCGCGTCGCCGGCGTGGACCCGCATGTCCGACGTGCCGTTCGGAGACCGCCCGTGCCCACGGCGGTCGTAGCTGATGACCCGGTGGGTGGTGGCGAGGGAATCCTGAACGTCACCCCATACCTCCAACACTCCGAAGGCGCCATGGATGAGCAGAACCGGCGGACCATGGCCGCTCACCCGGTAGGTGAGCTCGCTTCCATCGACCGTGAGGACCCGTAGATCGTTGGACCCTCCATCGGCGGAGTCTTCGCTTCTCGCCGTTCGATCATCGTTGACAGTCATGGTCGATTCCCTTTCGCTCCTCGTGAGCGTCCCGTGAAGTGGTTGACGTAGCGCGGGACGGGCGGCGTCAGGCCGGCTGCCGGGCTGGCGCGAAGAACTCGGTGAGTGCCTCGGCAAGCGCCTCGGGA
>JAHWKW010000033.1 GCA_019347675.1 Actinomycetota bacterium
GGCCTCACCCACCCGCTCGCGGTCTTCGGTTCCCACAGCCATCGCCATCTCCCTGGAGACTCTGTCACCGAACCCTGTTACCGAACTTGTGTTCGAGTCGAACACTACCAACGCCCTGCGACATCCACCCTCGACCCCGCAGCCAACCTGGGGACAACCCGCCCCGACGTCCCCTGCGGCGCTCGGCGCGTCGACGACATCGCGCGGACGACAGCGACGACGACTCTTCGTCGCAAACGGCACCGCGGCGCGGAAGGACCAGGTGCGGCATGGCTCGTTGAGCTCATCGACACGGTTCTCGACGCGTCCTGGGAGTTGCCCACAAAGATCTTGAGCGCGGCATCCTCTACCTCGAGTGGACGGGCGACTCGGCTGAGACCTGATGGAAAACGGCACCGACACGTTCGCCTTTAGACGAAGACCACGGTGGCGCCCTACTGGCTCCTGGCCGTGAGCGCCCGACGGTGCCGCGCCGGTGACCTGGTAGGACGTCGAGGCGGACCTCCCAACGGCGATCTCCACCACCCCGGGGGTGTCTTCCTGCCCTCACCACGCCTGCAACAGCGACTCCCAGAGGCAGGCTGAGCCACGATCAGTTGCGCTCGGAGGCTGCCAGGCGCCTGAGCCGATCGGCAACGTCACGTCCCAGCTGGGCGGCAGACCAGCGCTCGTGGACGCGTCGAGCGCCGGCGGCAGCCCGCCTGCGGCCCTCGTCGGGGTCGTCGAGCGCCGCGGCGAGCGCCTCCTTCAGCCGTCGGGGGTCACGCGGTGCGACGACCCACCCGGTCACACCGTCGGTGACGATCTCCGCGAGCCCACCGACGTTGGACGCCACAACCGGACGTTTTCGCGCCAAGGCTTCCGCCGCCACCAGGCCGAAGCCCTCCCGGTGACTGGGCACCGCCACGACGTCGGCGCGCGCGTACCTGGCCTCGAGGTCGGCGGGTGACACGGCGCCGGGCAGCGTCAGCGGCACGTCTCGTTCCTCCGCCATCGCGGCCAGACGATCACGTTCGGGTCCGTCTCCGACCACGGTGAGCGACACCGAACGACGGCCCTCGGCCCGTAGGGTCGCCACCGCCTCGACGAGATCGGCGTGGCCCTTCTCCGCCACCAGGCGACCGACCGCCAGGATGCGGTCCTGACCGGGCGGGGGACCCGGATCGGCGGGCGGGACCGCGTACGGCATCGGGGCGACGGCGTCGGCCGCTCGGCCCAGCGCCGATCGCAGCTCCTCGGCGAGCGGCCCCGACGACGCCGCGACGAGCTCGAAACGGTCCAGCAGCCGGCGTGCGATCACCCGCCGGATCGGCCCGGCCGTGACCAGTGCCACGTCGGTGCCGTGGACCACGACCTGACTCGGGAGACGAACGCCGGCCAGCCACGTCACCATCCCGCCAGGCACGAGCCAGTGCACGTCGAGGACGTGCGGACCCCAGGCGCGGCACTCGGCACGGACCGTCCGCGCCAGCGCCCCGACCAGCCGGGCGGCGCGCACCGCCCTGCGGGGATGGCGCACTCGGAGGTGCATCTCGCCGCGGTAGGCGAGGTCCTCGGCGCGATCCGGTCCGTAGCGCACCCGACGCACGGGGATCCCGGCGACATCGTGCGCGTCGGGCAGGCCGGGGTCGTGCGGCGCCACCACCCGCACCGCCACCCCGGCCTCGGCCAGGCCGACCGCGTACCGCAACAGGAACGGTGCGGCCGCGTCGGATGGCGAGCGCGGGAAGACGTGAGAGATCAGCAGGACGCGCAGGCGGGGCCCGGTCAGGGCAGGGTCCGGCGCACGCGGTAGGGGTCCTCACGCGCCCCGACCGTGTGACGGAGAACGTCGCCGATCAGCCCGATCCCCACCAGCTGCACCCCCACAAGGAGCGTCACCACGCCCAGCTGGAGGAGCGGTCGCGTCCCGATCCCGGCGCCGGTCACGACCTTGAGGATCACGAGGTACCCGATCGCTGCCCCGCCGAGGAGCGACAGGATCAGCCCGAACCCGCCGAACAGGTACAGGGGACGCTCGGCGAACCGGGTGAGGAACAACACCGTGAGCAGGTCGAGCAGCGTCTTCGGGAAGCGGGTCACCGACACGTACTTCGAGCGACCCAGCTGGCGGGGACGGTGTGCGACCGGCACCTCGGTGACGCGGAAGCCGAGATCGTGGGCCAGCACCGGGACGAACCGGTGGAACTCTCCGTACAGGGGAAGTTCACGGACGACCTCGCTGCGGAACGCCTTCAACCCGGTGTTGAAGTCGTGGATCGGCAGTCCGGTGAACGCCCGGGTCGACGCGTTGTACAAGCGCGAGGTCCACCGTTTGACGAGGCGGTCCTGCCGCCGTCGCCGCCACCCACCGACCACGTCGTCGCCGTGCGCGATGTGGTTGAGCAGCTTCGGGACCTCGAACGGGTCGTCCTGACCGTCGGCGTCGAGGGTGACGACCACCTCACCGCGTGCGGCGTCGAACCCGGCGGCGAGCGCCCCGGATTTGCCGAAGTTGCGCCGTAACGTCACGACACGGACCAGGTCGGGATGCTCGGCGTGGAACTTCTCGAGCAGCTCCCCGCTGCCGTCGGTCGATCCGTCGTCGACGTAGATGACCTCGCAATCACCCGAACCCCACGACGGGAGCGCCTCCAGGAGCTCGTCGTGGAACGCGGGGAGCGCTTCGACCTCGTCGTGGACCGGGACGACCGCGGAGACGGTCACTGCGTCGTCAGCCGGCACGCTGGACCTGCGCGCCAGCCGGTTTCGCATCGTTCACGGTGTGCACGGACACATGGTAGGCCGGCCTGACCGCCACCCTGCCCCAGCGCCCGACGCCTATGCTCGCCGCGTCCCACTACCCAGGAACGACCGCGTGGACGACACGGACTGGCCGACCGTCACGGTCGTGGTGATCAACTACAACGGCCGCGACTACCTGGCGACGTGTCTCGACTCGCTCCTCGGTCAGGACTACCCGCAGGAACGCGTCGAGGTCGTCTTCATCGACAACGCCAGCCGCGACGGGTCGCCTGAGTTCGTCCGCGAGCACTACCCGCAGGTGCAGGTGATCGTCAACGACACCAACACCGGCTTCGCCCCGGCGGTCAACCAGGGCGCCCGCGCCGGCAACGGCGACATCGTCGCGCTGATCAACAACGATGCCGTCGCTCAGCCCGCATGGCTCCGCGAGCTCGTCAAGCCGCTGATCATGTACGACCAGGTCGCGTGCACCGGCGGGCTCGTGCTCAACGCGCGCGGGGAGACGGTCGACTTCGCCGGGGGTGAAGCCGCCTTCTACGGCCACGGGTTCGCCGCCCACCGCGAGGAACCTCCGCCGGACGACCTCGTGCTGGGCCCCACCCTGTTCGTCAGCGGGACGTCCATGGCCACACACCGGCGCCTGTTCCTCGACGTCGGTGGGTTCGATCAGGACTACTTCGCCTTCTTCGAGGACGTCGACTTCGGTTGGCGGCTGTGGGTCATGGGCTACGAGGTGTGGTTCGTCCCGACGGCGGTGGTCCACCACCGCCACCACGGCACGATCGAGCGGTTCGGCGAGCCACGCGAGCGTTACCTGCTCGAACGCAACGCGCTGGCCACCATCTTCAAGAACTACGGCGACGACACGCTGGCGCGCACACTCCCGGCTTCGGTGATCTTGAGCATGCTCCGCGGCTTCTTCAACGAAGGCAGCGATCTCGGTGACTACCGCATCACCAGCGAAGACGAGCCGGAGCCGCAGCCGCACGTCACGCCGATGACCGGCGCGCACCTGGCGGCGCTGCGCGACTTCGGGTTGTGGCTCGAGCCGCTCCGCAACAAGCGGGGCGAGGTGCAGCAACGTCGGCGCCGCGACGACCGCGACATCATGCGGCTGTTCCGCAAGGCCGTGACGCCCAACGTCCCCGACGCGACGTTCCTCACCGTCTTCCAGGCTGCGGTCGACACGTTCGACCTGATGTGGCACGCCACCACCCGTCAGCGCGTGCTGATCCTCACAGCGGACAGCGTCGGCCCGAAGATGGCAGGACCGGCGATCCGTGCCTGGGAGATGGCCAAGACACTGGCGCGGGAGCACGAGGTCGTCCTCGGCGCGATGAGCGCGCCCAAGGCGTCGCACCCGTCGTTCAAGACGGTCCACTTCGACGCCGGGAACGCCGAACGGTGGATCGGGTGGGCCGAGGTGATCGTGGTGCAGGGCTTCATCATGTACCACTTCCCGGAGATCGCCGAGTCGGACAAGGCCGTGGTGGTCGACATCTACGATCCCTTCCACATCGAGGCGATCGTGCTCCGCCGTGACGATCCGCCCGACGAGCGTTGGCGGACCTTCAAGAGCGACAAGGACGTGGTCAACGACCAGCTCATGCGCGGCGACCTGTTCCTGTGCGCCTCGGACAAGCAGCGGGATTTCTGGCTGGGGCAGCTGGCCGCCGTCGGGCGGATCAACCCCGCCACCTACGACCACGACCCGGATCTGCGCGGACTGCTGTCGGTCGCGCCGTTCGGGCTCCCGACCGACCCCCCACGCCAGGAACGGCAGGGGATCAAAGGCGCGGTCGAGGGGATCGGCGAGGACGACGTCGTGCTGCTGTGGGGCGGGGGGATCTACAACTGGTTCGACCCGGTGACGTTGATCCGGGCGGTCGCCAAAGCCGCCACCGACGACCCGCGGCTGAAGCTGTTCTTCCTCGGCACCGCCCATCCCAACCCCGACGTCCCCACGATGGTCCGCGCCTCGGACGCGCGTCGCGTCGCCGAGGAGCTCGACGTCCTTGGCTCCCACGTCTTCTTCAACGATGGCTGGGTGGACTACGACGACCGCGCCAACTTCCTGCTGGACGCCGACGTGGGCGTCTCCACGCACTTCCTGCACCTCGAGACGGAGCTGTCGTTCCGGACCCGGATCCTCGACTACCTGTGGGCCGGCCTCCCGATCGTGTGCACCGAGGGGGATTCGCTGTCGCGACTGGTGCGCCGACATGACCTCGGCGAGGTGGTGCGATCGCAGGACGTCGACGACCTGGCTGGCGCACTGCTACGCATCGCCGACCGCGAGCGCTTCGCCGAGGCCCGCCGCAACGTCGAGGAGCTCGCCCCGACGATGACGTGGGAACGGATGCTCGCGCCGCTGATGGAGTTCTGCCGGTTCCCGCGTCGCGCGCCCGACGTCGAACGACCCGACAACCCCTATGTCAACGTCGGGAAGATCAAGCGCCGGCGCCGCTCGCCGGTGCAGCTCGCGCGTCGTTTCGTCGAGGTCACTCAGGACAAGGGGCTGGCCAACGCCCTGCGCATGGCGCAAAACTCCATCCGGGTGCGTGCCGGTGTGGCCCGGAAGCGTCGCGAGGTCATCCGGAGCTGATGGGCCGCGCCACCGCTCCTCGCTCGCGGACCCTCCACCGACCGGCCGGTACGGCATCCCGGGGCTCGGCCCTGGCGGCGCTCCGCGATCCGGTGTGGGGTGCGACGTTCACCCGGTGGGGGCTGGTGGGGATCCTGGTGCGCCTGCTGCTCCTGCCGGTGGGCGTGAGCTCCGACATGCTGGCGGTCTACTGGCGCTCCCACGTGATCGCCTTCCACGGCGGGGTGTTCGAGCGCTACCTCGTGAACATGGGCAGCCACGCGGTGCACGCGGCGTGGCTGCGGGTCGTCCAGCCACTGATGGGGCCAGCCGACCAGCTGTGGACCCACCCGTGGTGGTGGGCGGAGCCGGTCGCGCTGGTGCCCAGCCACGTCAACGCGCTCCTGGCCCGCTTCGACGCCGCCCGGGTGCTGACGCTGTTGAAGCTGCCGTACATCCTCGCCGACCTCGCCGCCGGGCTGGTCCTCCTGGCGTTGCTGTGGCCGCGTGACGGCCCGGTCAGCGACGACGCAGCCCGGCGCGCCCGGACCACGTGGATCCTGTGGATGCTGTCGCCCGCTGCGCTGTACGCGACGCTGATCTTCGGACGGTACGAATCGTTCCCGGTGCTGGCGGTCCTGGCGGCGTTGCTCCTGGCTGAGCGGCGTCGCACGCTCGCCGCGGCCATCGTGCTCGGGCTGGCCGTGACGTTGCGCACCTACCCGATCGTGCTCGTCCCGGTGTTCGCGCTCGTCGTGTACCGCGACCTGCCTCGCCAGGTCGGGTGGGCGGCGTTGGCCGTGGCACCGTTCGCCGCCACCATGGTGGCCAACCGGGTCGTCGGCGGCAGCTACGGGGAGCTCGCCGCGGTCGGCGATTACCCGTTCGGTGGGAACTGGTTCGCCTTCACGCTGCAGCCCGACAGAGGCGGCCCCGGCGTGTTGCTGTTCGCGGCAGCGCTGCTGGCGCTCGGCGGGTACCTGCTGGGGCGGAGCCGCGGCTGGTGGGGGGTCGGGGTGGTGGCGACCGGGGACCTGTGGCGCTGGGTGGCGTTGGCGCACCTGGCGATGTTCGCGTTCGCGCAGTTCAGCGCCCACTACCTGGCGTGGATCGTACCCGCCGTCGCGCTGGTCGCCGGACGCACACCCGCCCGTGGCGTGGTGCCCCTGCACCTGGCCCAGGTCGCGGGCGTGTTCGTCGCTGCGGCGGTGCTGTGGGGCGGCGGGCTGTTCGCCGGGGCGCTCGGCGGGTTGGGCGACACCGCCCGTGACCTGCTCCCGTTCGGTCCGCTCTTGGAGGGCCCGCGTGGGAAGCAGGTCGCTGATCTGGCGTGGACGACGTTCTGGGTCGCGACCCTGGCGATCGCGCTGCCGTTGCTCCGCGACAGCCTCCGCCCCGGTCGAGCGGGCCGGCCGCTCACCGCCGCCGGATGACAGCGGACGCCACCGCAACCGAGGCTGCGTCGGGGGACCGGCTCGCGCTCGCCGTGCACGTCGCCACGCTCGTGGTCGGGTTCGTGCTGTCACTGGTGGTCGGCGGGCAGCAGTGGTTCCGTGCCGACGAGTGGACCATCCTCACCGACCGCAGCGCCGGGGATGCGCTGCGGCCACACAACGAGCACTGGTTCGCGTTCCCGATCCTGGTGCTGCGTGGCCTGTTCGCCACGGTCGGCCTGGACAACTACCTCCCCTACGTCCTGCCGACCGTGGCGCTGCACGTGGTCACCGCTCATCTGGTGTGGCGGATCATCCGCCGCGGCGGCGGTGACCCGTGGGTGGCGACGGTCGCCGCCGCGGTCCTGCTCACGCTCGGGGCGGGGTTCGAGAACGTGACCCTGGCGGTGCAGGTGGCGTTCACCGCCCCGCTGGCGCTCGGCCTCGGTCACGTCCTGCTGGTCGACCATCCGGGTCCGGTCGGTCGCCGAGATGCGCTCGGGGCGGTCGTCGGCACGGTGGCGGTCGCGTGGTCGGGGATCGGTCCGGTGATGGTGGCCGCCGCCGCGCTGACCGCTGCGCTGCGCCGGGGTTGGTGGGCCGCAGCCGTCGCGGCCGGACCGCCGGCGGTCGTGTACGCAGCGTGGTGGCTGGCGGTGGGACGGGGAGCGGTCGGCACGCTCCCCCCGCTTGAAGCCGTGGCGACCTTCGTGGCGGCGGGTCTCACCCACGCTGCCGGCGAGACGTTGCACATCGGTCGGTGGGGGGCGGTGGCGCTCGTCGCCCTCGTCGGCTGGTTGGTGTGGCGGTGGCGCCTGGCTCGTGGCCCGGCCGCGGCGGTCTTCGCCTGCGCTGCCGCTGCCGTGGTCGCGCTCCTGGCCGGCGGGGTGCTGCGAGCCGACGACGATCCGGGGCTGGCACGGTCGTCGCGGTACGTCGCGGTCGCGGCCACGTTGCTGCTCCCGGCCGCGGGCTGGGCGCTGGGACGCCCCGCCGTGCGCAGCCCGCCCGTGCGGGTCGCGGTGGTCGCCGCCGGGGTGGTCGTGGTGGGACTCGGGGCGCGTGACCTGCTCGCCGTGGCGAGTGCACGTGCCGCCGACGTGCAGCAGTTCCGCCGGACGCTGCTGGCGGCGGTCGACATCGCCCGCGGACCCGGCCCGGTGCTGGTTGACGTGCACGCGTCGTTCGTCACGCCCGGCCTCACCCTCGCCGAAGCCGTGGACCTGCGCGAACGCGGCGTGCTCCCGGATGCGCCGGTGACGCCGGCCGATCGGGTCGCGGCCCGCGGTCTGCTCGGCGTCACCGCGACGCGGACACCGGCCGTTGAGGGGCCCGCCGCGACGGTGGTCGCGCTGGCCCACGCCGACGTCGAGCGCCACGGCGACTGCGTGGCGCTCACACCGCGGTCAGAGCCGGCGCAGGTCGCGCTCGACGTCGCCGACGACACCGCCCTGCGGGTGCATGCGTCGGCGGGTGGAACGCTGGTCGTCGTGCCGGTCGTGGATGGGACCGCGTCACCGCGCCCTGTGCGACTGACCCTCCCACCGGACGCGCCGCGCTGGTTGAACCTGGCCCTCGGCCGGGCCGGTGTCACGCTGACGCTTCCGCCTGCGGGGACCACGCGCCTATGCGGCGTCGCGGCGTCGTGAACGGATCACGGACCCGCCGAGCGCAGCGGCCGCCAGCCCGACCGCCACCAGCCACGCGACGCCGAACACCGGGTCGGCGGCGAGCCGACGCACGAACTCGCCGGGGATGCGGCTGACGGTCGACCACGTGGCGCTGACCGTCGGTGGATGCCCGACCCGGAACGCCAGATCACCCCGCCGGCCCTCCAGGCTCCCGTCGGGGTACGGGTCGTGCTCGTGGACGAACACCGCGATCGGGTCGCTGCCCGCCCACGTCAGGGTCGCGGCGAACGTCTCGCCGGCGGCGTCGTCGATCGGGTCGAAGGCCAGCGTCAACCACGCGGTGTCCTCGATGTCGTCCCCGGCGGTGCGGACCGTGCGCTTGTGACCTGCCCCCTGCACGACCAGGGTCAGCCGCCCGTCGGGGTCCTCCACGCGATAGGTGGCGGTCAGGACCTCGAGGCGGCTGAGTCGTTCGCCGCGGGCCACGAACGTCTGCGTGACCTCGTCTCCATCGTCCAGGCGCAGCGCCTCGGTGAAACCCGGCTGCTGAGGTTCACCGGCCGTGGCGCACCCGGCCAGGGTCGCCGCGACGGCGGCGAGCGCCGCCAGCAGCCCACGCACGCGACGGTGGCCCGACGGCCCGCCGGCTCCTGCCACGTCACGCTCCCGGTCGCGCCGCGAGGACGGCGCCCCACGGTAGCCTGCACGGCCGCCCGCAGCGGCGGACGGCACGCGGACCGGTCGGTGCCCGAGCGGTTGCCCCCGAGACCTGGAGACGACGTGGACGCCACCATCTCGCCGCGACGGCCCGTCGCTGCGGCCGTCGCGATCGTCGTTGCCGCCGCGACGCTGACGATGCTCGGTCCTCCATCGGCCGCGGCGGCGACGCCCCTCAGCGTCGTCGTGGCCGGCGCGGCCGGCCACGAATGCCCCGACGCCAGCACCCTGTCGTTCCCGGTCAGGGTCGAGGGTGGCGCGTCCACCATGCCGATCCACGTCGACTACGTCACGGTCGCCGCGACCACGACTCCCGCCACCGCGGGCGCCGACTACGTCGCGAAGGAAGGGACCGTCACGATCCCCGCCGGGCAGCACCGTGGCGAAGCGACCGTCGACGTGATCTGCGACCAGGCCGCTGAGGGCGACGAGACCTTCCACGTCGTGTTCAAGAACCTGCGTGGGGACGCCACCTTCCACGGCGGGGGTTCGAAGAAGCTGGTCACCGGCACGATCCTCAACGGCGCGCCGCTGCCCGGCCCCCAGTACCGCGCGCTCGACGCGGCCCCGGTGAGAGAGGGCGCCGGTGACGCGGTCTTCCTGGTCGAGCTGACCGACACCTCGGCGGGGGGCAGCGCCCTTGTCTCCACCCGCGACGGCACCGCGACGGCCGGACAGGACTACCGGACCCACAACGTCACGGTCGTGTGGGCACCCGGCGACCCGGAGAACCGCAAGCCGGTCCGCGTTCCGATCATCAATGACACCGCAGCCGGAGAGGGGCCCGAGACCTTCTCCATCACCGTGACCGCCGCCGGGGTGACCAAGCCGGCCGCGCAGGCGGTGATCGACGACGACGACGGCGCCTTCGTCGACGTCAGCGACGCCAGGGTCAGCGAGGGTGCGGGTGCGACCGTCACGTTCAGCTCGTTGGTCCCCGCGTGCGTCGTCTGGCGCACCGCTGATGGCACCGCAACGAGCTCCTCGGACTACGTCGCGCAGAGCAGCCAGGGGACGGCGATCGACGCCGGCAACACCACCGTCACCGTGCCGATCGAAGCGGACGGTGTCGTCGACGACTTCGAGGAACACCTCTACGTCATCATCGACCGCGTCAACGCTGTTTCCGGCGCGAACTGCACCCAGGACCTGTCAACCGTGGCGGTGCGCGGCGACTGGATCGGGCAGGTCACCATCGTCGACGACGAGTGGGCGATCGAGGGCGCGTCGGTCGACGAAGGGGCCCCCGACACGACCAGCACCATGATCTTCACCGTGACCCTCGCGGCGAGCCCCGACCGGCCCGTCACGGCCTTCTACAGCACCAGGGACGAGGCATCTGCCACGCCAGACGTCGACTACGTCGCCATCACCGACGCCACACTGACCATCCCCGAGGGCCAGCGGACGGCGTCGGTCGCCGTCGAGGTCAAGGGCGACGCGGCACCGGAGGCCAACGAGACGTTCCTGGCGGTGCTGGGACGCCCCGGAGCGAACGTGTCGTGCTGCGGGCCCCACGTCGCCCGCGGCGTCATCATCGACGACGACGTGACCGCCAACGCCGGACCGGACCGCACGGTGGACTCCGAAGAACTGGTGACGTTCACCGGGACGTCGGCGGGCGGTGGCGGCGACAAGACCTTCACCTGGGAGTTCGGGGACGGGACAACCGCGTCCGGTCAGGAGGTGACGCACCGGTACGCCACCCCGGGCGTCTACACGGTGACGCTGACCGTGACCGACGCCGGCAGCGGGACCCAGACCACCGACACCGCACGGATCACGGTCGTGGACACCGGCGTGGTCGGTCGCTCCTGGGGCGCCTCGCGGATCGAGACCGCCGTCGCGGTCTCGCGTGATCACTGGCCGCAGGCGCTCGATGTGGTGCTGGCGACCGCCTACAACTACCCGGACGCGCTCGCGGCCGGGGGGTTCGCCGCGGAGCTCGACGCCCCCCTGCTGCTGACCGAACAGGATCGGTTGCGGGCCGACGTCCGCGCCGAGCTGAGCCGGCTGCGCACCGAGAAGGTGTGGATCATGGGCGGGACCGCAGCGGTCTCGCAGCAGGTCGAGGACGACCTGCGCGCAGCCGGGTACCGGGTGGAGCGCGTCAAGGGCCCCGAACGGTTCGCCACCGCGGCGGACGCTGCGCGCCGCGTCGGGCCCAGCGCGCAAGGCGAGGTCGTGATCGCCCTCGGGTCACACGCCGACGAGAACCGCGCCTGGCCCGACGCCCTGTCAGCCGGGTCGTTCGCGGCGCTGGCGGATCCGCTGCCGACCCTCCTGACGGCGAGCGACGTCCTGCCGGCCCCGACCGCGCAGGCGTTGGCGGACATGAACGTCCGAAGGATCTTCCTCCTCGGCGGTGAGGCCGCGATCTCCCGCGCCGTCGAGGATCGCCTGCGTGGGTCGGGGTACCAGGTGCAACGGATCGGCGGAGCCCACCGCTTCGAGACCTCGGCGATGGTGGCGGCGGTGACGCTCCCGCGGATGCCGGCCGGGCAGGTCCACGGTGTGTACGCCACCGGCCGCAACTACCCGGACGGTCTCAGCGGCGGAGCGCTCGCCGCACGGTTGGGAGGACCCGTGTTGCTGGTCCCCCCTGACTCGCTCGCCGGGATGCCCGCCGTCGCGGACCTGCTCCGCGCCCACGCCCACCGCTTCGATCTCGGGACGGTCGTCGGCGGCACCGCTGCGGTGGCCGAGACCGTCCGGGGGCAGCTCCAGGCTGCGATGACGGCCACCTAGCAGGCGTCCAGGGCAGGCGTCACGCAGCGTCGGGCCAGGGGTCCAGGCGGTACCGGTGCCGTCTGTCCCGGTGCTGTCAAGACCTATACTCCCCGCCGTGCGCTCCCTCCTCGTCAATCTCCGCGATCTGTGGCACGCCCGGCAGCTCCTCCGACAACTGGTCCAGAAAGAGCTGAAGGTCCGTTACAAGCACTCGGCGCTGGGATTCCTGTGGTCGCTGATCACCCCGATCCTGATGACGGTGGTGTTCACCGCCGTGTTCGCGATCATCATCAGGATCCAGGTGCAGGATTTCGCGGCGTTCTTCATCGCCGGGTACCTGGTGTGGTCGTTCTTCCAGAACGCGGTGCAGAACTCGGTGCAGGCGATCACCGGCAACGGGGCGCTGATCCGCAAGGTGTACTTCCCGCGGGAGGTCCTGCCGCTGTCCAACGTGGTCGCCCAGGGAGTGCACTTCCTGTTGGCGCTCCTGGCGATCAGCCCCTATCTGGTGTGGACGCGTGGCATCGGCGTCGTCGCCCACCTACCGGCGGTCGCCCTGGGGATCGTTCTGATCGGGGTCTTCGCCAGCGGGCTCGCGATGCTCTTCGCCGCGGCCAACGTGTCCTTCCGTGACCTGCAGGAGCTGGTGGTCGTCATCTTCCTGGTCTGGTTCTACCTCACGCCGATCATCTACCCCCTGCAGATGGTGATCGACGTTGCTGGCGACAGCGCCGTCGGTGCTGTCGCCCTGCAGATCGTCCGAGCGAACCCACTGACGTGGTTCGTGGAGGTGTTCCGCTACCCGCTGTACGGGATCGTCCGCACGACGGGCGAGAACGCATCGTCGACCCTGCCCGTGTGGCCCAGCGGCGAGCTGATCCTCGCCACCACGTCCGTCGCGCTGGTCAGCTTCCTCGCCGGCTACCTGGTGTTCCACCGCAACGCGCTCACCTTCGCCAAGGAGGTGTGAGCGCCGTGCTCGACCAGCTCCGTGACCTGATCCGCCCCGAGCGTGCCAACGGCACCGGTGCGGCGATCGTGGTGGAGAACCTGACCGAGACGTTCCGCCTGTACCAAGAACAGCCCAGCGGGTTGAAAGAGCGACTCACCACCCTGAAGCGGGCCAACTACACCGAGTTCGAGGCGCTGAGCGACGTGTCGTTCACCGTGGAGCACGGCGAGAGCGTCGGCGTGATCGGCCACAACGGGTCGGGGAAGTCGACCCTGCTGAAGGTGCTCGCCCGGATCCTTCCTGCCGACCGGGGACGGGTCGAGATCAACGGCCGGGTGGCATCGCTGCTGGAGCTCGGCGCCGGTTTCCACGGCGACCTGACTGGGCGGGAGAACATCTACCTCAACGGGGCCATCCTGGGTCTGACCAACGAGGACATCGACCGGCAGTTCGATGCGATCGTCGACTTCGCGGGGGTCCGCGGCTTCATCGACCAGCCGGTGCGGAACTACTCCAGTGGGATGTACGTCCGGCTCGGCTTCGCGATCGCCGTGCACGTCGACCCCGACGTGCTGCTGGTCGACGAGGTCCTGTCGGTCGGGGACGCCTTCTTCCAGACCAAGTCGCTGGAGCGGATGGCGAGCTTCCGCGAACGCGGCAAGACGGTGTTCTTCGTCAGCCACGACCTGAACGCCATCGAGGAGCTCTGCCCGCGGGTCCTGGTCCTCGACCACGGCGAGCTGGTCTTCGACGGGTCCACCCGCGAGGGGGTGCAGCAGTACGCCCAGCTCATGGGCACCGTCAGCGAGGACGAGGACGACGGCTCCGCTCGGGTGGGGACCGGTCACGTCCGCATCGCCGCGGCGCGGCTGCTGGACGCCGACGGTCAGGTCGTGAACAAGGTCCCCCCGTCCAAGACCCTCGCGCTGCAGCTGGATCTGCGTGCGGAGCAGGACGTCGAGGCGTGCAGCGCCGGCGCGACCTTCGAGACGGGCGACGGTCGGCGCCTCTACGAGGTCCACTCAACCTGGCAGGGGCTGGGCGTCGGTCCGCTCGCCGCCGGGGACACCGCGGTGCTGGAGATCCGCTTCACCGCTCACGTCCTCGCCGGCCACTACCGCATCAGCCCGACGGTCACCGACCCGACGGGGCGGACCGGCTACGACGTGCTGCCGCGTCCCGTCACGTTCGAGGTCACACCGGCGCCGGGCGGGTCCGGCCTGGTCGACTTGGTGGCCGCGACCCGCGTCGTCGAAGGCCCGTCGGTCGACCTCAGCGGCTGAAGCGATGCGGGTGGCGGCCATCGTGGTCAATTGGAACGGGGCCTTGCAGCTGACCGCCTGCCTCGACGCGCTGGTCGCCCAGGATCACGACGACCTCGAGATCTGGGTGGTGGACAATGCCAGCACCGACGGTTCGCGGGACCTGCTGGAGCGGTACGCCGCGGAACGCACCGCGATCGCTGCCATGCGGCCAGGCCAGCCACCGATCCGTGTGCTGTGGAACGAGACCAACCGCGGGTACGCCGGCGCGGTGAACGACGCGCTCGCCCGCATCGACGCGACCGCGGTGGCGGTGTCCAACTTCGACGTGCAACCCCGCCACGACTACGTCTCGACGGCGCTGGGCGCCCTCCTCGCCGATGACCGTCGCGGCGCCGTGCAAGGCAAGCTGCTGCGGCCTGGGCGGGGCGCGGACGGCTCGGACGTGATCGACACGACCGGCCACGTCGCGTTCCGCACCCGGCTGTTCCGCAACCGCGGGGAGGGCCAGGCCGACGCCGGCCAGTGGGACGAGCCCGGTGAGGTGTTCGGCGTGTCCGGAGCCTTGGCGCTGTACCGGCGAGCGATGCTCGACGACGTCGCGGTGGACATCGACGGGCGGTCGGAGATCCTCGACGAGGACCTGTTCGCGTTCTTCGAGGACATCGACCTGGATTGGCGCGCCCGGATGCGCGGCTGGGTGGCGTGGTACGAGCCCCGTGCGGTCGCCGAGCACGAGCGGGGCGGTTCCGGACCTCGTCGCACGGCCCACGTCGAGCAGCTGAACTTCCAGAACCGGCTGCTGACCCTGATCAAGTGCGACAGTCCGTCGCGCCTGGTGCGCCACCTCCCCGGCGTCGTCGTCACGACGGTGCTCAAGGCCGGGGAGCTGCTGCTGACCGTCCCCCGTGCGTTCTTCGCGACGTTCGGCGCCGTCAGGCTGGTCCTGCGGACGCTCCGCAAGCGGCGGCTGGTCCACGCGGGCGCCACCGTCCCCAGCCGCCAGGTGGTCGACCGCTGGTTCGATCCGTTCGACTACGGCGACTGGATGCGCAGCTGGTGGCGCCGGGTGCGGGCCGAACGCCACCGATCACGGCGCTGACCGACCGCGCCCGCAGCGCCGCGTCCGCCCCGGCCAGCCGAACGGCGGCTGCTGCGGCCCGCCGCCGCTCACCCGGCGGGCGACGGCTCCGTCTCGGCCGGTTGCGTCGGCCCCGGCGTCGGCGACTCCTCGTCCGGCGTTGCGTCGCCCGGCGTCGGCGGAGGCGTTGTCTGCTGGGGCGTGGCTCCGTCCTCCTCGAACGACAAGACGTCCTCGGGATACCGGGCGATCGCCGCCTCCGGGGCGCGGCCGTGCGTCCCGAAGTTCTCGATCAGGAACTTGTCGAGGGCCTGCTCCTCGAAGCGGTCGCAGTCCATCGCCACCGTCCACGCCCGGACGGCGAGCGCCTTGTCGCTGCTCTGGAACATCCCCTCCCAGGGCGAGACGATGATTCCCGCGCCGCCCTGGCCCTGGAACCCGGCGCGGTTGCGTGCGCTGGCCCAGTCTTTCAGGGCAGAGACCTGCTCGTCGGGGAGTACCCCTGGCCGGTACCACACCACGACCGAGCCGTGCTCCAGGTTGTGGGTCGTGCGTCGCTCGTCGACCGGCTCGTCGTAGGTGGCGACCCGGGCCGTGATGGCGAAGTGGCGCCCGCTGTCGGTTGGACGCACCGCGTAGAGCTGCTCGGCGGGCGGAGCCGGCTCGTCCAGGTGCTGGGTGCTCGCAGCCGGCGGGATCTCCACCGCCTCGCACCCGGCCGCGTCCTGCGCGGCATCCGCCGCCGCAGGCGAGATCGTGACGCCCGCCGGAGCCGGTGGCTCACGTGTGAACACCAGCAGCGCCGCGACCCCCGCCACGACAGCGATCGTGACGACGACGGTGACGATCCGCCTCCGGCGCTCCTCGCGGGCTGCCGTCGCCTCTCGTTCTCGGCGCTCGGCGCGGGCATGCTCCCGCCGCTCGCGCTTGGTCGGACGTTCCCGGTCGGCCACTAACCGTCCCTCGACTCGGACGCCGCGGCACTCTAGCCACGCCCTGCAGCGGCCCGAAGGCGCCTGCGCCGTCCGCGCCGAGCGAGCCACCAGGCGGTCAGGATGCGCCCTGCTCCGCCCACCGCGTGGTACAAGCGCCCGATAGCCGACCCGCGGAGGCCAGATGCTGGAGTACTTCCGGCTCGAGCAGCGCGGCACGGACGTGCGCACCGAGGTGGTAGCGGGCGTCACCACCTTCATGACGATGGCGTACATCCTGTTCGTCAACCCCGCGATCCTCGGGCTCGAGGGCGCCGGCCTGGAGTTCGGTGCCGTCCTGTCGGTCACGGCGCTGGTGGCGGGCGTCATGACGATCGCCATGGGCGTCGTCAGCAACTACCCGTTCGCGATCGCCAGCGGGCTCGGCCTCAACGCCGTCGTGGCCTTCCAGCTGGTCGGGGCTGAGGGGCTGACCTTCCCAGAGGCGATGGGGGTGGTGGTCACCGAGGGCGCGATCATCACCGTGCTCGTCCTGACCGGTTTCCGCGAAGCGGTGCTGCAAGCGATCCCCCTGGAACTGAAGAAGGCGATCGGGGCGGGCATCGGCCTGTTCATCGCCATCATCGGGTTCGCCAACTCCGGGATCGTGATCCCCGGGCCGGGCGGCGGTGGCCCGGTTCTGGCGCGAGGAGCGTTCGATTCCGCGCGCATCGCGGTGTTCGTGGGCGGCTTCCTGATCACCGCCGTTCTGGTCGCCCGCCGGATCAAAGGCTCGCTGCTGATCGGGATCGTTGTCACCACGATCCTCGCCATGGTCGTCAACGCCGCTGCCGGCGGGGCGCTGTGGCAGGACGTCGGCGCGGGAGTCGCCCGCCTGCCGCAGGAGGTGATCGACCCTCCGGACTTCTCGCTGCTGGGCCGGTTCTCGTTCGGCTACTGGGCCAAGCTCGGGGCGCTGTCGGCGGCCCTGGCGGTGTTCACGCTGATGCTGGCCGATTTCTTCGACACGATGGGCACCGCGATCGCGCTCGGCAACGAAGGTGGGTTCCTCACACCACGCGGACGGCTGCCCGGCATGAACCGTGTCCTGCTGGTCGACTCGCTGGCAGCCGCTGCGGGCGGGGCGGCGTCCGCCTCGAGCGCCACCACCTACATCGAATCGGCCAGCGGGATCGAGGACGGTGGCCGGACCGGGCTGACCAGCGTCGTGACCGGTGTGCTGTTCCTCGGGGCGATCTTCGTCAGCCCGCTGGCGGGGATCATCCCGCCCGAGGCGACCGCACCGGCCCTCATCCTGGTCGGGTTCTTCATGATCTCGGTGGTCCGCGACCTGCCGTGGGACGACTACGCCACGGCGATCCCCGCCTTCCTCACCATGGTGGTGATGCCGTTCAACTTCTCCATCACCGACGGGATCGGTTGGGGGTTCGTGTCGTACACGGTCATCAAGGTCGCGACCGGACGGGTCGGTGAGGTGCACTGGATGATGGCCGCCTCGAGCCTGGCGTTCCTGCTGTACTTCGGGATCGACCCGATCAGGCGCTTGGTGCTGGGCGGCTGACCGTCAGCGAGCCCCGCGCCGGAACAGGTCCTCGTCGGCCGGTCGCAGCAGCTGCCGGGCGGAGCCGTCCCGGTCGCGCTCAACGGCTGCCCCGCGGATCACGACGAAGGGCACACCACCGGCCTTGCGTCGCGCCAGGTCAGCAGCGGCGGCGAGCTCGTCGGCCACCGCGACCAGGGTCACCTCGAGGCGTCGACCGTGGCGGTCGAGCCCGCCGCGCTCGTCGCGGAGCGGGGCGATCCCAGCCACGCCGATCGCCACGTCCGTCTGGCCCAACCGCCACGGGCGGCCGAACGTGTCGGAGATCACCACGCCGACCTCGACGCCGCCACGCTGGCGCAGTGCCGCGGCCAGACGACGCGCTGACGCGTCCGGGTCGGTGGGCAGCAGCGACAGCATCCCCGGCGGGACGTTCGAGGCATCCACCCCTGCGTTGGCGCACACGAACCCGTGCTCGGTCTCGGTGATCAGCACGTCGGCGGCCTCAGCCACGATCCGCGCCGCCTGTTCCCGGGCGATCCTGCGACGGGCGTCGATCGGGTCCTCACCCGCGGCCAGCGTCACCAACGCGCCCTCGGCCTTGCTGACGACCTTCTGCGCCACGCACAGCACATCGCCGTCGGCGAGGGTCCAGGCACCGGCGCGACAGGCGGCGACGACCAGGGCCGCGAGGTCGTCGCCTGGACGGACCTCGGGCACGTCCGGCAGCGCAGAGATCTCGATCATCGCAGCGACCTCGCCAGGTCCAGCGTCGTCTGCGCCAGCGCCGCGGCCACGGCGACGTCGTCCATCATGGTGTCGGTGACCTCGACCGCAACGCCCAGATCCTCGATCGCGCCCGCGAGGTCGCGGTCGGCCTCGTCGATGACCCACCCGTCCAGGACGTGGCCGTACCAGGCGGCCACCCCACGTGCCGACACGTCCGCCCCGACGGCCGGGAGCAGCCGGTCGGCCATGCCGCGGACCACCGCCCCGCCCACGATCGGGGAGACCCCGACCACCGGCGCGTCGGTCGCCTCGACCGCTTCGCGGATGCCGGGCACGGCCAGGATCGTCCCGATCGACACGACCGGGTTCGAGGGGGAGATCACGACGGCGTCGGCATCGCGGATGGCGTCGGTGACGCCCGGGGCCGGGCGGGCCCTGTCGGCGCCGGCCAGGGACACCTCGACGACCTGGTGCACGGCGTGGTCGCGGACCCAGTACTCCTGGAAGTGCAGGCACCGCCCGTCGGCGGTGCGTACCCGGGTGGCGACCGGATCATCGGTGGCCGGCAGGAGCCGCACGTCGAGGTTCCATGCGGTCGCGATCGCGGCTGTCACCGCCGACAACGGGCGTCCTTGCCGCAGCCAGTGCGTGCGGACCAGCTGCGTGCCGAGGTCCTGGTCACCGAGCGCGAACCACGTCGGCTCCCCGTAGCGGGCGACCTCCTGGGCGACGTGGAACGTCTCGTTGGCTCGTCCCCAGCCCTGCTCGGGGTCGACCACCCCGGCGAGGGTGTAGGTGAGCGTGTCGAGGTCGGGGCTGACGTGCAGGCCGTGCAGTTCGATGTCGTCGCCGACGTTGACGATCACCGTGATGTCGCGCGGATCGACGGCGCGCACCAGCCCGCGGAGGAACCGCGCCGCGCCGACGCCGCCGGCCAGGATCGCGTACACCACCACCTCCGCGTGACGAGGGACCGCCGAGGCTGGGAGGATAGGGGCGTGGACCGACGCCAGTTGCTGCGCTGCCTCGCCGGAGTTGTCGGCGCGGTCGCCACGGGCAGCTGCACCGGCCGCGGCGACGGTGAACCGGCGCTGGACATCGAACCGGTCTCCGAGCCGCCGCCGGTCACAAGTGACCCGGCGGCGTCCCCGCCCCGCACACCGGAGCAGCCACCCCTCGAGGAGCGCACCGCCACGCCTGCGGCCGCGGCAGCGCGACCGGTCGTCTGCCGGGCGGACTGGGCAGCGTCGGCACCGACCGGCCCCTACCGCCGCCACACGATCGAGCGTCTCACCGTCCACCACACGGCGGTCGTGAACGACGACCCGTCACGTGAACCCGACCTTCTCCGCCAGCACCAACGCAACCATCAAGCACGCGGCTTCGTCGACCTCGCCTACCACCTGATGATCGCCCGTGACGGCACCGTCTACGAGGGTCGGGCCGTCACCGCGGTGGGGGAGACCTTCACCGACTACGACCCGGCAGGGCACTTCCTGCCGTGCCTGGAGGGCAACTTCGACCGCCAGGAGCCCTCCGACGCACAGCTGGCGGCGCTGGCGGACGTGCTGGCGTGGGCCGCGGTCACCTTCGGCGTGCCGCCCGAGACGATCCGCGGGCACCGCAGCTACGCCGCCACCCGCTGTCCCGGCGATGCGTTGCAGCGGGTGGTCGACGACGGCAGCCTCGAACGTTGGGTCACCGAGCGGATCGCGGCGGGTGGGGCGCGTCTCGAGTTGACCTGCGGCGGGGCGCTCACGGTCACGTGATGCTGTCCGGAGCGGGGCGCGGCAGGCCCCGCTCCGGAGCGAGCCACCCATGCCTGTCTAGTCTCGGCGTTGAACGCGGCAGGAAGGGCCTGCGGTGACCATTTGGGGCTACCTGCAGCGCCGCTGGGGAACCGTGCTGGAACTGACGATCGAGCACATCGTCCTCGTCGCGGTCTCCGTGACCATCGCCGTGGTGACCGGTGTGTTCCTCGGCACGCTCGTCTACCGCAACAACCGCGCCACCGCGTTGCTTTTGAACGTCACCAACGGTCTGTTCACGGTCCCGGCCCTGGCCTACTTCACCGTCCTCGTGGCCTTGGTCGGGCTCGGCTGGGCCCCGAGCATCATCGTCCTCGCCATCTACGCCCTGCTGCCCATCGTGCGCAACACGGTGACGGGGCTTCGCGAGGTCAACCCGGCGATCGTGAAGGCCGCGACGGGCATGGGCATGGGACGGATCCAGCTCGTGACGCGGATCCACCTCCCGCTCGCCTGGCCGGTGATCCTCGCCGGCATCCGCGTCGGGGCCGTGCTCACGGTCGGCATCGCGGCGGTCGCCGCCTACATCAGCGGACCGGGGCTCGGACGGGAGATCTTCGGCGGCCTGGCGGCGCTGCGCTCGGCCCGCGCCGTCCCCCAGGCGGTGGTCGGCACGGTCGGGATCATCTTCGTCGCCCTGCTGATCGATGCCTTCCTCGTCCTCGTCGGCAAGCTCACCACTGCCAAGGAGATCCGATGAACGAGACGGCGACCCGCGCCGACGAGCCGATGATCAGGCTCGACTCGCTCACCAAGCGCTACCCGCAACAGGAGATCCCTGCGGTCGACCACTTCGACCTGGAGGTTCCCGAGGGGGAGATCGTCGTCCTCGTCGGTCCATCCGGGTGCGGGAAGACGACCACGCTCGAGATGATCAACCGCCTGATCGAGCCGACCTCCGGTCGGATCATCCTCGAAGGCGAGGACGTCACGCACGTGAACGTCGATCGGCTCCGCCGGCGCATCGGCTACGTCATCCAGCAGATCGGGCTGTTTCCGCACCGCACCATCGCGCAGAACATCGCGACGGTCCCTCAGCTCGTCGGCTGGGACAGGCAGCGGATCTCGGCGCGGGTCGATGAGCTGCTCGAGCTCGTCGGCCTCGACCCGGCGATCTACCGCGATCGATATCCGAAGGAGCTGTCGGGTGGGCAACGCCAACGGGTCGGCGTCGCCCGTGCGATGGCGAGCGATCCACCGGTCATGCTCATGGACGAGCCGTTCGGCGCGACCGATCCGATCACCCGCGAGCGCCTCCAGAACGAGTTCCTGCGCATCCAGGGCGACATCAGCAAGACGATCGTGTTCGTCACCCACGACATCGACGAGGCGATCAAGATGGGCGACCGCATCGCCATCCTCCAAGAGGGCGCCCACATCGCCCAGTACGACACGCCAGAGAACATCCTCAGCGACCCGGCCAACGAGTTCGTCGAGGAGTTCCTCGGCTCGGGCATCGTGCTGAAACGCCTGAACCTCGCATGCGTCGGTGACGTGCAGCTGTCGGACACGTGGCCGACCGTGGGCATCGGGACCGACCGTGAGGAGGTTC
>JAHWKW010000034.1 GCA_019347675.1 Actinomycetota bacterium
GATCCAGCCGAGCCACGCCAACCCCGATGTCGTGCTGTGGTCGTGGACCACCAACTCGCTGGCAACCGACCGACTCCCCGACCACCGCGTGGTCGTCAAGTTCGTCTTCGACGACCAGCCCGTACGGCGGCGCCGCTACTGGCTGCTGTTCGAACGTCCTGATGCTGAGGTGTGCCTCAAACCTCCCGGCCACCAAGAAGACCTCGTCGTCGAGGCCGACCCGCTCAGCCTCGCCCGCTGGCACGCCGGAGCCATCGAATGGGACCAGGCCATCCGGTCCGGCCACATCACCGTCCACGGCCCCACGGATCTCGCCAGACAGCTGCCCACCTGGAACCACCGCAGCAGCTTCGCAGGCCACACCACCCCCGCTGCGGCCCGCAAAGCCAGCAACTCCCCAAAGGCGCCGTGAGACCACTCTCGCAACTCGTGGCCTCCGAGCACCTCACCTCCCCGGCCAAGGTCCTGACCCCGACCCGCCGTCTGAGCCGATGTGCCCACGACCCGCCGCTGTCGAGTGCGGCCCTACCCCCCGCCGGGCACCTCCCCACCGCGGGCCTTCCCGGGGTTGTACCGCGCACCATCAGGTCCGCCGGCGCGCACCTTGGCGCGCGCGGCAGATATCGCGGCGACCCGCCCTGGTGCCGATCTGAGCGGAACGGAACGGTCGTTACCTGACGCGGCGAATGGCACCGCCTGGATGGCCTTCTTCATGGAGCAGGTCTTCCAGAAACCCTACGATCTCGTGTTCTGGAATGCCGGACGGGATGAAGATGGAAGGATCTTCGCGACGCTTTCCTGCGCCACAACGGTAGACGACCCATCCGTTGTTACGGCACTCGACATCGAGCTCATAGCGACCGTAGACGTTGAATCTCATCGGACAGCCAACTCGAAGAGCTCGCCTGGTCGGAGCTCGCCGGTAGCACCGTCGCGAGCATCGCCGCTGACGTCAAGTAGCGCCGATCCTCATCGGCGGAGGACCGCCTCGGGAGTGCACGCTACGTGACGGATAGGTGTTCGGCAGGCCGGTTGCGTGCACTCCCGACCCCTGACGTCGCACCGGCGACCGCCTGCAACCGGGATTCTCGCGCGCCCTCGACGCACAAGGAGTTCGCTCCTACGCCTAGTTATCAGGCCGCACCACTGCGGACCTTGCCGGGTTGGGACGCGACGATTATGCGCGTCGAGGACGCGCCGGACTCTGAGTTGAGGCCGCACAAAGCCACGGCTGCCGAGCACGTCACCGGCGAACAGACGACGGCCGAGGGATGGCTGATCCGCGTTGGTGGGGCAGGCTCGTTTCTGGACCTCTGCGCACAAGTTGCGGACGAGAGCTGAGGCCGGCGCAATGGCCGCATGCCCGCCACCGACGGTCTAGGTTCATGGTGGAGCGTGGGACGAGGCTGGGTGGACTTCTCAGAGCAGGTCCGGACCGCCGAGATCATCGGCACACTGTGCCTTGCCACCGATCTGGGCATGGGGTTCCCCTTCGAACACGGCCTGCACACCACGATCATCGCGATGCGCCTTGCCCACGAGCTCGGTGTCGACCTGGAGACCCGGCGGCTGACCTACTACGCCTCACTGCTCCAGCACGCCGGCTGCACCACCGATGTCCACCTGGCCGCCGAACTGTTCGGGGGCTCGATCACCGAGAACCTCAACCCGATCATGTACGGCCCCGCGCGGGAGGCGTTCCCGGCCTTCCTGCGCAACATCCCAAATCCGGATGCCTCCGGTCTCGGGAAGGTGGCGCAGGTGGCCCAACGGCTCCCTCGACTGGCACGGAACGCCAAGGAGTCGAACGCAGCAAACTGCGAGGTTGCCGGGATGCTCGCCACGCAGACCGGTGCACCGCCCCAGGTCCAGGAGCTGTTCTTCTACAAGAACGAACGGTGGGACGGCCGGACGATCCTCCGGCGGGCCTCGAAGGAGGACATCCCCCTGCCCATGCGCATCGTGGTCGTTGCCGTCGACGCCGCACTCCAGCGCCATCTGGGAGGGATCGAGTTCGCCACCCAGCGGGTCGCCGAGCACGGAGGTCACGGGCTCGATCCCTCGATCACGGACTGCCTGGTGGGGCATCGCGATGACATCCTCGAGCTCGATCCGGCATCCTCGGCATGGGACGAAGTCCTGGCCCTCGAGCCCGGCCCACCCGGAACCCTGACCGGCGAAGGGATCGACCGTGGACTCGCGGCCACGGCGCGGTTCGCCGACCTCGTTTCGCCGTGGCTGACCGGTCACTCGATGGGCGTGGCCGAACTGGCCAGGGATGCCGCCGACAACTGTGGCGAGGACCCAGTTCAGGTCCACCGCGCCGGGCTCGTCCACGACCTTGGGCGTGTCGCAGTGGCCGCCTCAATCTGGGCCAACGCCGGGCCCCTCAGCGCAGACGAGTGGGAGCAGGTTCGCCTCCACCCCTACAACACCGAACGGGTGCTGTCGCGCTCGACGTTCCTGTCACCCCTCGCACCCGTTGCGGCTGGCCATCACGAACGCATGGACGGCTCGGGATACCACCGAGGGTCCCCTCCTGCGGGCCAACCGATGGCAGCTCGCCTGCTTGCCGCGGCCGATGCCTTCCATGCGATGTGCGAACCACGAGCACACCATGAGTCTCGGACGCCGGACCAGGCCTCCGAGGTCGTGGCGGAACAGGTCAAGAAAGGCCTGCTGGACCCGGATGCGACGGCTGCTGTGGTGGAGGCGGCCGGCCTCCGGGCGCCCCGACTGGAACGGCCGGCAGGGCTCACTGAGCGTGAAGCCGAGGTCGTGGTGCTGATCGCCCGCGGGTTCATGACCAAGCAGGTGGCAGCGGCGCTGGGTATCACCAGCAAGACGGCCGACCGCCACATCCAGAACGCCTACGCCAAGATGGGCGTGTCAAGCCGTGCCGCCACCACCCTGTTCGCGATGCAGCACGGCATGGTGACATGGGGAGAACTCCCAATGGTTGACGGACGGGCCCAGTCGTAGCGTCGGAATAAGTCCATCAGGAGACGACAGATGCCGACCGCGACCGTCAACGGAACCACGCTCGACTACATCGAACAGGGCACCGGCGACCCAGTCGTCTTCGTCCACGGAGGTGCGGCGGACCAGCGTGTGTGGGACAAGCAGGTCGATGCCTTTGGAGCCACACATCGTGCAATCTTCGTGAGTTGCCGCGGGTCGTGGCCCAACGACAAGCCGCGCGAGGGCGAAGAGATCAGCCTCGACAACCACGTCGATGACCTCGCCGCATTCATCCGCCTGATCGACGATGGACCAGTGCACTTGGTCGGCCACTCCTCCCCGGGAGGATTCGGAGGCCTTCTGATCGCCCACCGCTACCCCCGGCTGCTGCGTTCGGTCGTGCTGTGTGAGCCCGCGGCATTCGCCGTACTCGGACTGACCTTCCCACCAGGGCCATCCCAGGTGTTCGGTCTCCTGCTGCGAGACCCGAGGACCGCGATCAACATGATGAAGTTCGGCGCGACGGTCATGCGTCCCGCCTTTAAGGCGATGGAACGCGGGGACGACGAGCTTGCGATCCGCACCTTCGGCAGCGGCAACGGCATGTCGGAGGAGGATCTCGACCGATTCGTGCCCATGATGCTGCACAACCTCCCCGCGATGAAGGCCCAGCTCGAAGCCGGCTTTCCACCCCTCACCGCTGACGACGTGCGCTCGATCCATGTCCCCACGCTGCTCGTCACCGGAACCGAATCCCCCCGCGTCCTGCACGCGATCGTGGGATGCCTCGAGAAGTGGCTCCAGGACGTTCAGCGCCTCGACATCGAGGGCGCCCACCACGGCATGTTCGACTCACACCCCGACGTGTTCAACCGGGGCGTCCTTGAATTCATCGCGTCGCGGAAGGCGTGAACGAACCACCAGGTTGCGGCCACGGACCACGGCACTCGACCACAGTGACCCGAAACGATCGAGGCTGTTCGCTACGCGCGGCACCGCTTCGCCTCTGACGCGCCCGAAACCACGGTTGCCGTGAGCGTCGCTGATCAGTTCCAACGTGCCCAGCGACGCCACCGAACGCGCTCGGCCCGGCTGCCGAGGACCCAGCCGACGACCAGACAGCGCGGGCAGGGTGAAAGCGATGATGTCGGCCCAGGTCGTGCGGCCTGCACTGACGGGTACGGAAAGTCAAAGTTCGTCAGGACGAACTTCACCAGGTCCCGGAGAGTGACCTCTCCACTGCCGTCCATGGCGGGAGGGCGGGCCTCGTAGTACGCCCCGTGCGTGAGCGGGACGTACAGCTCACGGATCTCCTCGCAGCAGCGCACGCAGTGGTTGGAGGGGATCGCGCCGACCATCGCCGACAGGATCGAGGTCTTCCCCGAGCCGGGAGGTCCGGACACCACCACGCTGGTGGTGGTCTGCATGCACGCCCACAGGAACCCTGCCGCGGCGGCGGTGAGCGAGCCGCGCTCGACCATGGACTGGATGGATTCCTTGCGCAGCGTGTGGCGACGGATCGTGGCGGACAGGTGGTCGGCGATCGGCGGGATCGCGGCGGTGAGACGCGCCTTGCCGTCGAGCACGCGAGCCTGGACGATCGGGCTCTTGGCGTCGAGGTGGCGTTGGGTCGCGGCGAGCAGGCGGTCGACGACCTGGCGGTTCTCCTGTTCGGTGGTGGGCACGGGCAAGCCCTGCAGCCGTCCGCTGTGGTCGATGTAGGTCGCGCGTGAACCTTCGAGGAATATCTCCTCGACGTCCGTGCGGGTGAACAGCTCCGACAGCGGCCCGAACTCCGTGATCGACCGCAGGATGCGGCCGGCCATGTCGCCGGGGTCGTGCAACGCCCGCCCGCCCCCGAGGTGCGCGCGGGTCTGGTACGACTCGACCGTCCGCGCGACCAGCCGGCGGATCCCGTCGCCGTCCGCCGGATCGAGCCGATCACGTTCGATCCGCGACAGGACGTCACGGCGGATGTCGTCGTAGGCGTTGGCGGTCATGGCGTCACCGCCCCCACCGTTGCGGCCACGTCGGTGGGCAACACATGGTCGACCAGGACGGTGACCGCCTTGGTCCAGGGGCCGACCGCAACCAGCGACCCGTTCCACGCGGCATCGTGCACGCGGCGGTCCTCAGGCAGGAACACGAGCGTCTGCGTGTCGACGGTGCGACAGATCTCTTCCTCGAGCTCACCGCACTTGAACCGGCCGGTGGGTGCGCGGTTTATTGCCACAGCCAGCGACGTCTTCGGCGCCACCGCCCGTACCTCGGCGATCCACTCGATCAGGCGTGCGATCCCGACAGGGGTTGGGGCCCCCACACCGACGAGCGCGTCGGCGACTCCCAGCAGTGCCCGGCTGACTCCGAAGCGCGGTGAGGCACCGAAGCCGGTCAGGTCCTCGATGGCGTGGCCGATGTTCACCACGACGGGGTCCCGGAAGCCGGCGAGTGCACGCATCACCTCGACGACCTCGTCTGCACGCAGTTCCGACCAGTCCCTGGGGTTGGCCAGCCCGCACAGCACCTCCAGCCCCGCGTCGCTTTCAGCTGTGAGCGCGTCGATGAGGCGGCCGACGCGCTGCTCGACCGCGTCCACGGCGGTGCGCAGGTTGGGGTGCAGGGGGAGTCCCAGGCGCTGCGCCACGCTGGGGGTCTGCTCGTCGGCGTCGACCACCACGGCCTTGCAGCCGCGGTCTCGCGCCGCCGCTCCCAGTGCGATGGCGACCTCGGTGATCCCCACGCCGCCCGCCGGACCGCCGACCACGGTGATGCGCCCGCGTGCGGGGCGGTTCGACACCGAAGGTTCAGGCGGCGGAGGCTGGCCAGGGTCCTCGGTCAGCTTCGCCAAGGCCTCGTCGAGTCGGACGGACGCCGCCAGGGCCTCGATGACGCGGAGGAACTCTTCCGGTGCGGCGGTGAGCTCGATCACCTCGTCGGCGCCGACTTCGGCTAGGCGCTCACGGCCCCACGGCTCGGCGGGGTCGTAGACCCCGAGCACGCGCCGGTCGCGGCGCCGCAACTCCGCCACGAGTCGGGGGGTGAGGAAGGAGGTCAGATCCTCGGCGACCATGACGAGGTAGTCGTCGTCGAGCGCTTCGCGCGCGTCGAGGACACGGGCGCGCACACGAGCACCGCCGTGGTCGGCGACGAACCGGTGCAGCCGCTCGGCCCAGTCGCGCGGTGAGACGACGATCGCGATCTCCGGCTCGCCCACCGCTATTCCTCCGGCGCGCCGTCGCTGGAGCCGCGCGGTCGCGACGTCGCCCCGACCGTGGCCTCGTCGGAGCCCGTCGATCGGACCAGCTCCAGTGATCCGGCGTTCAGTGCGGCGGCGAGGGCCAGGGCGGTGTCAGCGTCGACCGCCACGGTCACGCTGTACGCGCCGAGGCCGCCGATCGCGCCGGCGGACTGATCGGACACCGCCAGGACCTCCACCGACACGGCGATGTAGCGGGCGACGCCGTCGCGGACCTCGACCACGTCGACACGGTCACCGGGCCGAAGCGCCCCGCCGACGGCGTGTGCAGCGTCCAGCGGGATGCTCATGGCGCGCAGGCCGCTGGCGGCGGCAGGCGCCCGCAGGTCGGTGCGTGTGATCAGCTCCCCGGCTGCGATGTGGTTCACGAGCACGCTGCCGATCAACCCCTCACCGTCGTGCGGGCCGATCAGCGAACTGGCCACGTCGTCACCGACGTCGACGTCGGTGAACGTCAGTGCGTCCGAGCTGAGCGCCTGGCCGGGAAGGAGGTCGTTCGCGGCGACCGCGGCGCGGACGCTGGCGTCTCCGGCACGCAGAAGCGCGAAGTTCGTGACCGCGGCGAGCAACCCGGCGACGAGCATCAGCACGTGGCCGACAGACAGCCGGCTGGTCAGCGTCCGACGGTGCGGTCTGGTGAGGACGGCTTCCCCGGCCGCTGAGACAGCCGTCTCGTCGAGCAGCGACATCCCCATCCCTCCGTGATCTCGCGATACCCACCGGTACCGCTTCGAGCCGCCGGCGATGGCGGCGCAGGACACTACCCGTGGGCACGCAGTCGTGTGGCGGCCCGCACGATCAGCTGTGGACGTCCTCTTCGGCGGTCGCATCGGCCGGGTTGTTGGCTGGCTGTGCGGCCAGCCACTCCAGCAGCTCGTCGCGCAGGTACTTGAAGGTGCGACCGCCCGGGACGCGGTGGGCGGGCAGGATCCCTTCCCGTGACAGCCGGCGAACCGTGTCGATGTTCATGCCGAGCAGCTCGGACACCATCGCCGCATCCAGGACCGGGGGGTACTCGTCGGCCACCATCACTCGCTGATCTCCTATCCATGAAGAGCGCGACCCGCTGCGCGCCAAAACGCTACAACGCGGCCTAAGAAGATGCAAGACGGTTCAGCTGGTACTGACGACGGGGATACCGGGATCGCCGTCACCGGTCAGCCTCGTTTCGGCCCGCTTCGCCACGGACGGGGCGTCACCGGTCAGCGTGGGTGACGCTCCGGATCGCCACGAACGGGATGACCCACTCCTGATCGTCCAGCGCGTGCAGCAGCGCGTGATCGCGGCCCACGGCTTTCAGCCGTCCCCGCAGGACGTCCCCCACGACGGCCGTGTCGAGCTGCACGGCGGCCCTGTCCAGCTCGAGCTGCAGCAGCCGGGCACGGAACGTCGCCGCGCCGTCGCTCCGTCCTGTCCCCCCGGAACGGGCCCGTTCGACCACGCGCAGGGCCAGGGGCTGGTCCAACCGGACGTCGACGGAACCGGCGCCGGTCCGGAGCCGCAGGTAGTCGGTCCCGACGAACACCACCGCGCCCATCAAGACGTGGTCTCCCAGCCCAACCGCGACCGTGTCACCACGGCTGCGCAGGTGGACCAGAACATCGTGGAGTGACCGTGCCCGCAGGGACGCCTGGGCCGCCAGTCGTTCGCCGTCTTCGGCGTCGAAGCGGTACTCGGCGCCGATCCGCTCCCGCAGCTCCCTGGCGAGGCCGCGCAGCGCCGGGTCATCGCGCCAATCACTCACTGGTCCCGCTCCTGGCGTGCGGACAGCGCTCGATCCGATCCGGACCGCCCGAGAGATGCCGTTTCGGTGGCACGGACGGGGCGCATACTGCATCATCCGCCGCCGGCTGTCATCGGACAGCCCCCGGATCTGGACCGCCTGTGGAGACGGCCCCTCCTCACCGCCTGTTCCGGCTGGTCGCACTCGCCCGAAGCACACGTGACACGCCACGAACGCGCGCACGGACGACCACCGTGGAACGGGCGGCACAGCGTGCTGTGGCCGCCTTGCGGGAGACGATCTCGAGTTGGCCGCCGATGGCGTCGAGGCGATCTTCTCCCGCCATCCCTGCGGAGGAGGTCGTTCGGTGACACGGTTCTCGCGTACCGCCGCCTGGACGCTGGTCGGTCTCGTGTTCACGCTCCTGGCGATCGGGAACGTCCTCACCGACACGCTCGGGTTCGACAGATCCGTGGAGTCGGTCGCGCTCCTTGTGGCCTACCTCGCGATCGCGGTCATCGGCGCACTCGTCGCGTCACGCCACCCACGTAACCCGGTCGGGTGGCTCCTGCTCGGGGTCGCGCTCTTCGCGGCGCTGTCGTACGCCTCGGTGGAGTTCGTCGCGTACCTCGTTGTGGAGCGCGGCATGCGCTTCGCCGCAGCTGGCACCCTCGCCGCCTTCGGTCCTCTCGGCTGGGGGATGTCGGGCGGGCTGATACTGCTCGTGCTGCACCTGTTCCCCGATGGCCGTCCTCTGTCGCCGCGGTGGGCGTGGCCGTTCTGGCTCGGCGTGTTCGGGCTCGCGTGCGCCGCGTTGGCTGTTGTCCTGAGTCAGACCGTGCGCGTCGGGTCCCTACACGCGCCCGTCGTCCTCGACAACCCGGTAGCACAGTGGGTCGGCCCGACCGTGCACGGCTTCTTCGAGACAGCCGCGCTGTCAATCGCCCCGGTCGTTGTCCTCACGCCGGTCGTCGTCATCCTGCGGTACCGACGGTCGAGAGGTCGTGCGCGCCAGCAGATGAAGGTGCTCGCCTACGCGATCGCCGTGGCGGCCGGCCTTCCGGCTCTCGGAGCTGCCCTGACGAAGCTCGGCGTGGACGCCGGCGGGCTCCTGTTCGTCATCGGCATCACTCTGCTGCCCGCATCGATCGGCACGGCGATCCTCCGCCACGGGTTGTACGACATCGACGTCGTGATCTCCAAGACGGTGGTGTTCGCCGGGTTGGCGGCGTTCATCACCGGGATCTACGTCGCGATCGTCGTTGGCGTCGGCACGCTGATCGGCGCGGGTGACGAACCAAACCTTGCGCTGTCGATTGTGGCGACCGCGTTGGTGGCGGTGGCGTTCCAGCCGGTGCGCGAACGGCTGACGAAGGTCGCCAACCGTCTGGTGTTCGGCAAGCGGGCCACCCCCTACGAGGTGCTGAGCAGGTTCTCGTCGCACCTGGGCGAGACCGTGGCCACCGAGCAGACGTTGGAGCGCATGGCCCGGTTGCTGGCTGACGGGGCGGGCGCGGCGCGGGCGCAGGTGTGGCTCAAGGCGGCCGGGCAGATGCGCACCGCGGCGTCGTGGCCGGCGGACGCGGCCCCGGACTTCACGCCGGTGGTGGCCGACGATGGGTCGTTGCCGGCGTTCGCTGAGGTCGATGTGGCGGTGCCGATCGTGCACCACGACGAGGTGCTCGGCGCCCTGACCATCACGAAGAAGCGCGGGGAGGGCGTCACCCCAACCGAGCAGAAGCTGATCGACGACCTGGCAGCCCAGGCGGGTCTGGTGGTGCGCAACGTGCAGCTGACCGCGGATCTGTTGGCTCGGTTGGAGGAGTTGGGGGAGTCGCGGCGGCGTCTGGTGGCGGCCCAGGATGAGGAGCGGCGCCGGCTGGAGCGCGATCTGCACGACGGCGCCCAGCAGCAGCTGGTGGCGTTGAAGATCAAGCTCGGGATCGCCAAAACGCTGGCCGAACGCGAACAGGCGACCAAGACCGCGAAGGTCGTCGACGGGCTGTCGGCCGATGCCGACGACGCGGTCCAGACCCTGCGGGAGCTGGCGCACGGGATCTATCCGCCGCTGCTGGCCGCCGAAGGCCTGCCCGCCGCGCTCACCACCCAGGCGCGCAAGGCCGCCATCCCCGTGCAGGTGGTCGCGGACGGGATCGGCCGCTACCCGCAGGAGATCGAGGCGGCGGTCTACTTCTGCGTGCTCGAGGCGCTCAACAACGTCGCGAAGTACGCCCACGCCAGCAAGGCCACGGTCACGCTGGCCCAGAGGAACGGCGACCTCACCTTCACCGTCGTCGACGACGGGGTCGGGTTCGACCCGGCCACCACACCCCGCGGCCACGGCCTGACCAACATGACCGACCGCCTCCACGCCCTCGCCGGCGCGATCGCCATCACGTCCGAATCCGGCCATGGGACCACCGTGACCGGGACCGTGACGACCCCGGTGGCCTCGAAAGTAGGTATCGCATGAGCGATGTTCTGCGGCGAATTGCTCCGGTAACCATCCTGAGCGTCTACGTCTTCTCGTGGCTGCTCTCGGCATCGCTGCAGCACCGAACCGGGACGCTACGCGCCGATCTCGAAGAGACGGTGGTCCTCGGGCTGTCGTTGCTCGGCTTCGCGGTGCTGGCGGCCATGCTCGTCCGGCGCCATCCGACCAACCCGATGGGATGGCTGTTCGCCGCGATCGCGATCGTCGCGTCGACGTTCAGCCTCGGCGCGTACGGCGAGTACGCGGTAACGCACGGCCAACACGACGCCCTTGCCGTCCTCGGCTTTTGGCTGAACGCCTGGCTGTGGATCCCGCTCCTGAGCTTGCTCTTCGTCTTCACACCGTTGCTGTTCCCGACCGGTCGTCTGCTCTCCAGACGCTGGCGCTGGCTGGTGTGGATCGTCACTGTCGATCTCGCCATCATCAGCATTGACGGGATGCTTGCCGCGAAGTTGGTCGGCCAGGAGAACCCAGACCTCGTCATCGACAACCCCATCGGCGTCGAGGGTTTCCCGCACTTCCAGGACGTGTCCACCGCGGGCGCGCTCTTCGTCGTCTTCCTCGCATCGGTGGTCGCCGCATTCCTGTCCCTGGTGATCCGGTACCGGAGATCACGCGGCGAAGAGCGACTCCAGCTCAAGTGGTTCGTCTTCGCCGTCGCGCTGATCCCCCTGTCGATGCCCTTCGAGACCGTGCCGATCGTCTCACCGGTCATGTTCAGCCTCATCTTCTTGTCGCTGCCCGTGGCGATCGGCGTGGCGATCTTCAAGTACCGCCTCTACGACATCGACGTGGTCATCTCGCGGACGCTGATCTTCGCCGGTCTGGCGGCGTTCATCACGGGGATCTACGTGGCGATCGTTGTGGGGGTCGGCACCCTCATCGGCGCCGGCGACGACCCGAACCTCGCGCTGTCGATCGTCGCGACCGCGCTGGTCGCGGTGGCGTTCCAGCCCGTCCGCGAACGCCTCACCAAAGTCGCGAACCGGCTGGTCTACGGAAAGCGCGCCACCCCCTACGAGGTGCTGAGCCGGTTCTCATCGCATCTGGGCGAGACGGTGGCGACTGAGCAGACGCTCGAGCAGATGGCGCGCCTGTTGGCGGAGGGCACGGGGGCGGCGCGGGCGCAGGTGTGGTTGAAGGCGGGTGGGCAGATGCGCACCGCGGCGTCCTGGCCGTCGGATGCGGCCCCGGACCTCGCCCCGGTGGTGGCTGATGATGGGTCGCTGCCGGAGTTCGCCCAGGTCGATCTCGCCGTGCCGATCGGCCATCAGGATCAGCTGCTGGGGGCGTTGACGCTCACCAAGAAACGTGGCGAGAGCATCAACCCGACCGAGCACAAGCTGGTCGAGCAGCTGGCCGCCCAGGCGGGGCTGGTGCTCAAGAACGTGCAGCTGACCGCCGACTTGCTCGCCCGTCTCGAAGAACTGCGCGAGTCGCGCCGGCGCCTGGTGGCCGCCCAGGACGACGAGCGCCGCCGGCTGGAGCGTGACCTTCACGACGGGGCGCAGCAGCAGCTGGTGGCGTTGAAGATCAAGCTCGGCATCGCCAAGACCCTGGCCGAACGTGAGCAGGCGCCCAGGACGGCGGCGTTGGTCGGGCAGGTCGCCGGCGATGCGGACGATGCGGTGGCGACCCTGCGGGAGCTGGCGCACGGGATCTATCCGCCGCTGCTGGCCGCCGAAGGGCTCGCGGTCGCGTTGCAGGGCCAGGCCCGCAAGGCCGCGATCCGCGTCACCGTCACCGCCGACGGCATCGGCCGCTATCCGCAGGAGGTCGAAGCGGCGGTCTACTTCTGCGTGCTCGAGGCCCTGAACAACACCGCCAAATACGCCAACGCAACCCACGCCACCGTCACCCTGACCGACACCGACGGCGACCTCACCTTCGCCGTCACCGACGACGGCACCGGATTCCGCGCCGCCACGACGCCGTACGGCCAAGGCATCACCAACATCACCGACCGACTCCACGCCCTCGGCGGTGAAGCCGAGATCCGCTCGGCGCCCGGAGAGGGGACGACGATCGGAGGTCGCGTACTCACCGACCGGAAGGTGGCCCCATGAGCCATCGTCGATCGCTCGCCTCGTTGCTGTTCGTCGTCGTGGTCCTGGCAGATGCGACCGGACAGGCTCTTGCGTTGGCGAACGGTCGCGGTTCGCTCCTCCAGATCTCCGGCTCGGTGCCGGTCGTGGTGTTCGCCGTGGTCGGTTGGATGATCGTCTCGCGTCATCCTCGCCACCGCATCGGCTGGCTGTTCCTGGCATCGGGCACTCTTTGGGCGCTGCACGTGGCCAGCGAGGAGTACGCACGGTACGCGACCGTGACCCGCCCCGGCCTCCCGGGTCCGACCGTGGGAGCCTGGTACGGGGAGTGGTTCTGGATCCCCTGGCTCACGATGAGTTTCGTGTTCGTGCTGGCGCTCTTCCCCGACGGCCGGCCGCTGTCCCCCCGGTGGCGCCGACCGCTGTGGTTCGTCGGCCTCGCGACGGCGATCACGGCCCTGGGGTCGATGCTGGACCCGGTCCTCGACCTGGCGGGAGGCGACGTGTCGCTCCCGAACCCGATCGGCGTGCGGTGGATGGTCGACCTCGACGACGGTGGGCCGCTAATGGCGTTCATCCCGGTCGTATTCGCCGGTGCGGTCTGCTCCGCGGTGTCGCTGGTCATCCGGTACCGCCGTTCGCAGGCGGACGACCGCCAGCGGATCAAGCTGGTGGTGTTCGCCGGGGTCCTGGTCGTAGCGTCCTTGGCGCTGCACGCCGTGATCGATGCGGTGACGGGCCAGCGGCTCCCCGTCGTCGACGACGTCGCCACAGCGGCGCTGCCGCTGGCGGCCGGGGCGGCCATCCTGCGGTACCGCCTGTACGACATCGACCTCGTGATCTCGCGGACGCTGGTCTTCGGTGGCCTGGCGGCGTTCATCACCGGGATCTACGTGGCGATCGTCGTGGGTGTCGGCACGCTGATCGGCGCCGGCGACGACCCGAACCTCGCGCTGTCGATCGTGGCGACGGCGCTGGTGGCGGTGGCGTTCCAGCCCGTCCGCGAACGCCTCACGAAGTTGGCCAACCGGCTGGTCTACGGCAAGCGCGCCACCCCCTACGAGGTCCTGTCACGGTTCTCGGCGCACCTGGGCGAGACGGTCGCCACCGACGCGACCCTGGAGCAGATGGCACGTCTGCTGGCCGACGGCACCGGTGCTGCTCGTGCTCAGGTGTGGCTCAAAGCGGGCGGGCAGATGCGCACGGCCGCGTCGTGGCCGTCGGACGCCGCACCCGACTTCGTGCCGGTGGTGGGCGCCGATGGGTCGTTACCGACCTTCGCCGAGGTGGATGTCGCCGTGCCGGTGACCCACCAGGGCCAGCTGCTGGGGGCGTTGACGGTCACCAAGAAACGTGGCGAGCCCGTCACGCCCACCGAGCAAAAGCTGGTCGACGATCTGGCGTCCCAGGCCGGGCTGGTGGTCCGCAACGTGCAGTTGACGGCTGACCTGGTGGCGCGCCTGGAGGAGCTGGGCGAGTCGCGCCGGCGCCTGGTGGCCGCCCAGGACGCCGAGCGCCGCCGCCTGGAACGCGATCTGCACGATGGCGCCCAGCAGCAGCTGGTGGCGTTGAGGATCAAGCTGGGCATGGCCAAAACCCTGGCCGAACGCGAAGACGCGCCCAGGACCGCGGCGCTGGTCGAGCAGGTCGCCGCTGACGCCGAGGATGCGGTGACCACGCTGCGGGAGCTGGCACACGGCATCTATCCACCGCTGCTGGCCGCCGAAGGACTACCCGCCGCACTGGCCGCACAGGCCCGCAAAGCCGCGATCCCCGTCACCGTCACCGCCGACGGCATCGGCCGGTACCCGCAAGAGGTCGAAGCGGCGGTCTACTTCTGCGTGCTCGAGGCGCTCAACAACGTCGCGAAGCACGCCCAGGCCACCCACGCCGCCGTCACCCTGACCGACACCGACCGCGACCTCACCTTCGCCGTGACCGACGACGGCACCGGCTTCGACACCACCACGACGCCGTACGGCCAAGGCATCACCAACATCACCGACCGACTCCACTCCCTCGGCGGGCGGCTGCATGTGGTGTCGAGCGGCGATGCGGGGACAACCGTGGCGGCGTCGCTGCCAGGCGTCGTACAGGCGAGGTGACGGGCTCGACGTCCGCAAAGATCTCGTCTTCGGCCTCGGATCGGTCGGACAGCTGCTACATGCGCCCCGCCTCGCCTGCGTCGTCCGGGTCGACATGTTCCGGCTGGAGGGCGGTGGCGAGCGCGAGGCTCCCATCCTCGAAGCTGCCCTCGACCGCAACCATCCGACTCTCGATCTCCTCGACCAGCGCGTCACCGACGGCGGCGGTGTCAGCTTCGCCGATCTCGTCCTCGATGCTGCCCAGTGTCCGCGGATCCCAGTCGATCCCCAAGGCGTCGTTGACCTCGATCAACACGTCCCGCAGCTGCTCGCTGTTCCGCACGACCAGGATGCCGCTGATCAGCGACGCACCCGCCACCGACCGGTACCCGAGCGTCGCCAACTTCACCGCTCCGCGGGCGTTCACGCTGTAGGGCCCCGGGCTCGGTTCACCTTCGATCTCCCCGATCCTGGCGTCGATACCGATGCCGCGGAGGCAAGCAGCCACGATCGCTGAACTCTCCACGAACCGTTGGGTCTCATGGCGCTGCGGTTGCTGGTCGGGGACGCAGTGGTCGAACATCACGCAGCCGTCGTGCGCCGCGACCGTGACGCTCCCCGCCAAGCGCTCCCCGACCGCGAAACCGGCCGCCCGCGCGCGCAGAGATGCAGATGCGAACCCCGGACGCTGCCTGTCGTGTCGGGAGAACCAGACGGTGGCCTGTGGCTGGTACAGCCGCATGGTCTCTGGCGCGTCGCCCGATGACACCCGCAGAAGCAGCGCCCGCGTCAGCGCGGTGTCGTAGCTGGGCCAGGGCTCGTACGTGCCACCGACCAGTTGGACGCGCCGGCGCGTCGGCAAGGTCTGGCCCGACCGAGCCGATGGGCGATCAGGCTCCGAACCGCTCACGTCAGGTGACCGTAGCGTCGCCGCTGGGCGCGGTCCACGGTCCGCACCCCTGCGCCGATTGCCGCGCGCGTACACGGCAGGGTATACGGCCGGTGAGGTCAGGCTGCTGGGCGGGTCAACTCGCGCACGTCGATCGTCTGCTCGGCCGGCGGAGGCTCGACGTCGACCTGGACGCCGTAGTCGAACATCTCCATCGTGAGGTTCTGGCCGACCGGCTGATCCGTACCCTCGACCGTCATCTCGATCGTCTGGACGTAGCGGCGCAGCAGCCCATCCTCGTCGATCCAGACCTCGACGGGTAGACGGCCGGGGACGCCAGGCTGCTGCATCAACGCGCGGATCTGATCGGCTGCGTCCTCGGGCGCCGCCTCCAGCGCCTTGTCCAGGTCGATGGTGGCGCGGTAGTGGGTCGTCGGTACGCCACGGACATCCTCCTGCCCCACGACCTCGACGTCGCCCTCTGAGGCGCCACGGAGCATCTCCAGCGTCGAGGTCGGGTCGTTGTTCTGGCTGGCCTGCATCAGGGCGCGCAGGTCGACGCCCGCTTGCTCACCGACCGTTTCGAGGTCCATGGCGACCCAAGGCTTGCCGGCGGGCAGCATCGGCTCGAGGAACGGCATCCGCATGTACATCATGTCACCGTCGAGGATCATCTCGACGGAACCGTTGCCCGCAGCTCCCGGCATGCGTTGCAACACGTCACCCATGTCCATCGTCATGTGCATCAGCTGGCGATCGAACCGGCCCTGGCCGTCTCCGGTGATCGTCGCCGAGCCTCCGGGCAGGTCCTGCGACCGCATCGTCACCTCCATGGTGAAGCGGGCGCTGCCGGCGTCCGCGACGCGATCGGGAATGGCGGCGATCATCGCGGCCGGGTTCCCGCCGTCGCTGCGGCCGCAAGCCGCGGTGACGGCGGCGAGCGCGACGAGGACGACCGCGAACCGATACGGCGTTGGCATGGGTTTCCTGTCCGGTCCTGTGGACCCTAGCGTCGTAGCCACTCGTCGAACGTCTCGCCGGTGATGCGTTCGTAGGCCTCGACGTACTTCTCACGCGTGCGTGCCACGACCTCATCGGGGAGCTCGGGCGCGGGCGGGGTCTTGTCCCACCCGGTCGATGCGGCGTAGTCGCGGACGTACTGCTTGTCGAACGACGGCTGTGGTGTGCCGGGGGTGTAGCCCTCCGCTGGCCAGTAGCGCGACGAGTCGGGCGTCATCACCTCGTCGATCAGGATCGCCTGGCCGTCTGCCAGTCCGAACTCGTACTTGGTGTCTGCCAGGATGATGCCCTGCTCGAGCGCCAGATCCCGGCCGAACCGGTACAGGCCCAACGTCAGCTCACGCAGCTCGCCGGCCAGCGCAGTGCCGAGCTCACCGGCCATGTACTCGAAGGTCACGTTCTGGTCGTGGCCGTCTTCGACCTTGGTCGCCGGCGTGAAGATCGGCTCGGGCAGCTCGGATGCCTCACCGAGCCCCTGGGGCAGAGGGATGCCGCACACCCGGCCGGAGGCGGTGTACTCCTTCAGCCCCGATCCGGTGAGGTAGCCGCGAGCGACGCACTCGAACGGGATCACCTCGGTGCGTCGCACGAGCATGGTGCGGCCCCTGAGCGCGTCGGCGTGTGCCTGCGTCTGTGGCGGGAAGTCGTCGACCGATGTGGAGATCAGGTGGTTGCCGACCATGTCGCGGGTGCGGTCGAACCAGAACTGTGACAGTCCGGTCAGCACCTTGCCCTTGTCGGGGATCGGTGTGGGGTGGACGCAGTCGAACGTGGACACCCGGTCGGAGGCGACGAGCAGGAGACGGTCCTCACCGACCGCGTACAGGTCGCGGACCTTCCCCGAGCGCAGGTGTGTGAGCCCCTCGAGGCTCACCGCCCACCCCCCGCGGTGAACCCGACACTCTGCCTGGGGCGCCGCGACTCCTCCGCCAGACGCCGCTTGTACGCGACGAACCGGTCGCGGAGTCCTTCGTCGCCGGTGGCGAGGATCTGGACGGCCAGCAGCCCGGCGTTGCGTGCGGCATCCAGGCCGACCGTGGCCACGGGCACGCCGGGAGGCATCTGCACGATCGAGTACAGGCTGTCGGCGCCGCCCAGGTGCGCGGACAGGATCGGGACGCCGATCACCGGCAGGGGGGTGTGCGCCGCGACGACCCCCGGCAAGTGCGCAGCGCGCCCCGCCCCGGCGATCAGCACCCGGTACCCGGCGTCCACGGCTTCCTTGGCCCAGGCGGCGACCTCGTCGGGGTTGCGGTGCGCGGACGTGACCTGGATGGTGTAGGCCACGTCGAACTCCTCCAGCGCGTCGCCTGCCCGACGCATGACGTCCATGTCGGACTGCGACCCCATCACGATCCCAACCAGGGGGGTTCCCACCTTGACCTCCTCACGTTCGGCGCCCACGCGCGGTCGCGTCCCGCGGGCCACGCACACCAGCGGTGGCAGCTCGTTCTCGCCGTTACCGCACGCCGGCGGCGATGTCGTCACGGCGATGCAGACCGTCCCACGCGATGCGATCCGCGGCAGCGTAGGCGGCAGCCCGCGCGGCGGCGACGTCGGCGCCCCGCGCGGTCACAGACAGCACCCGCCCTCCTGCGGTGACAAGCTCGCCGTCAACGCGTCGGGTCCCGGCGTGGAACACCACCACGTCCGGGTGCGGCGCCGCGACGTCACCGAGCCCGGCGATCGGGAAACCGACGTCGTACCGGCCGGGGTACCCGCCACTGGCCAGCACCACCGTGACGTGGGCGTCGTCGGACAACTCGACGTCGATGCCCGCCACTCCCCGCGAGGGATCCGTCGCCGCGGCGAGGAGCTGGTAGAAGTCGCTGACGATCCGGGGGAGCACCACCTGGGTCTCGGGATCGCCGAAGCGGCAGTTGAACTCCAGCACCTGGGGCCCCTCGTCGGTGAGCACCAACCCGGCGTACAGCAGACCCCGGTACGGACAGCCCCGGCTTCTCAACTCGCGCAGCACCGGGCGGAACAGGGTCTCGGTCAAACCCTTGGCGTCGTCGAGGTCGAAGATCGGCACGGGCGTGTAGGCGCCCATCCCGCCGGTGTTGGGTCCCTCGTCACCGTCGTTGGCCCGCTTGAAGTCCTGGCTGGGGGGGAGCAGCACGGCGTCGTCCCCATCGCACACGGCGAACACCGACACCTCCGGCCCGTCCAGGAACTCCTCGATCACCACGCGGCTGCCGCCCTCGCCGAACACCTGGCGGACCAGCGCGTCCTCGATCGCGTCGATAGCCCCGCCACGCGTTTCGGTGATCACCACCCCCTTCCCGGCCGCGAGCCCGTCGACCTTGACCACGAAGGGCGGGTCGTAGCCGTCGAGCGCTTCGACAGCGGCGCCGGCGTCGGTGAACGCCCCGTACCTGGCGGTTGGGACGCTGGCGCGCTGCATCACGTCCTTCGCGAACGACTTGGACCCTTCGATCCGCGCCGCGGCGGCGGACGGGCCGAACACAGGGATCTCGCGACGGCGCAACTCGTCGGCGACGCCGGCGACGAGCGGCGCTTCCGGGCCGACCACGACCAGGTCCACGGCGCGCTTCTCGGCGAGGCTGGCGACCGCGAGCGGTTGGAGCGGGTCGAGGGCGTGGCAGGCGCCGAGCTCCTCGATCCCGGGGTTGCCGGGCGCGGCCTCGACCGCGGCGACCGACGGTGAGCCGGCCAGGCGCCAGGCCAGGGCGTGCTCGCGAGCACCCGACCCGATCACCAGCACCCGGTCAGCCACGCTCCGCCCCGACCGCGGACGGGTCACGCCGCAGCAGCGTCTGGCGGCGGGCCGGCCCCACCGACACCCACGTGACCGGGACGCCGGCCTGCTCCTCGAGGAAATCGACGTAGTCGCGGGCGGCGCCCGGCAGGTCGTCCCAGGTCTGGCAGCTGGTCAGGTCGGCGCGCCAGCCCGGCAGGTCCTCGTAGACCGGCTCGGCGTGGTGGAAGATCGACTGGTGTGGGGGGAAGTCGCGGTACTCGGTCGCCTGGTGGCGGTAACCGGTCGCGACCCGGAGCGTGTCGAACTCGCTGAGGACGTCGAGCTTGGTGAGGAACAGGTCGGTCAGCCCGTTGACGCGCGCTGCGTAGCGGGCCAGCACCGCATCGAACCATCCGGCGCGACGACGCCGCCCGGTCGTGGTGCCGTACTCCCCGCCGACCTCGACCAGGCGCTCGCCGGTCGCGTCGGTCAGCTCGGTGGGGAACGGGCCGGTCCCCACCCGGGTGACGTACGCCTTGGCGATGCCGATCACCCGGTCGATGTGTCGGGGTCCGAGGCCCGCACCGGTCAGCGCCCCACCAGCGACCGGGTTCGACGAGGTGACGAACGGGTAGGTGCCGTGGTCGAGGTCCAGGAGCGTGCCCTGGGCTCCCTCGAGGATGACGTGCCTGCCGGCCTCCAACGCCGCGTGCAGCAACGCCACCGAATCGGTGAGCTGGGGTTTGAGACGGTCGGCGTAGGCGAGGTACTCCTCAGCGATCTCGTCGGCGTTCATCGGCAGGCGGTTGTAGACCTTGGCCAGGATCTGGTTCTTCAGCTCGAGGGCGGCATCGAGCTTTTGGCGGAAGATGTTCTCGTCGAACAGATCCTGGAAGCGCAACCCCACCCGCGACGCCTTGTCGGCGTACGCCGGTCCGATGCCACGGCGGGTCGTGCCCAGCTTGGCCTTCCCCAGTCGCCGCTCGATCAGCAGGTCGAGCTCGCGGTGGTAGGGCATGATCAGGTGGGCGTTGCCGGAGACCTTCAGCCGCTGGCCTGCCTCCAGACCGCGCGCGTCGAGCTCGTCGAGCTCGTCGATCAGGACGGCGGGATCGACCACGACCCCGTCACCGATCACCGGGGTGACGTGGGGGTAGAGCACCCCCGACGGGATCAGGTGGAGCTTCAGCACGGTGTCGTCGACCACCACGGTGTGGCCGGCGTTGTTCCCCCCCTGGTAGCGGACCACGAAGTCGGTCCCGTCGGCCAGGAGATCGGTGGCCTTGCCTTTCCCCTCGTCGCCCCACTGAGCACCGACGATGATCGTGGCGGGCACGTGGATCCTTCTGAAGCGGGCGGGACGAGCCTACGGCGTCAGGTGTGCGCCGGCCGTGTCGCCGGGTCGCGGCGCGCGTCGGCACGGGTGCATGTCGCCTAGTGTGCCGTCCGCTAAATACGCTAAATAATGGCTGGGCGGGTGTAGATTCCCTGTGACGGGCTGATGGTGGCGACCAGGAGCTGGCATGGGGCGTGCGGGGCGACCGACGGTGGCGATCGAGCT
>JAHWKW010000035.1 GCA_019347675.1 Actinomycetota bacterium
GTGCACGTCCCGGATCGCGGACATCACCGTGATCCGGGACAACGAGTTCCTGACCGTCGAGGTGGATTGCCGCTTCGAGGACACCGGCGACCGGGCGGTGCTGGCGACCAACCGGATCATCTTCATCGGCTCCGGTGGTCAGGACGAGGACCGGTGAGGACGGACGTGGACGTGGGCGCGGAATTGCCGACCATGGAGCAGACGGTCGGGATGACCGGCTCGGTGATGCACGCCGGCGCGACCGGTGACTTCAACCCGCTGCACTACGACCCTGAGGTCGCCGCGCGGACCAGTCCAACCGGCGGGTTGATCGCCCACGGCATGTACGCGATGGGGTTCGCGTCGCGGCTGGTCACCTCGTGGGCGGGAGGGCCCGAGCATGTCCTGGAGATCAAGATGCGCTTCACCGCCCCGTGGCCGATGGGCAAGACCGCCGTCTTCGGGGGGTCGGTGACCGATGTGTCCGATCGCGTCGCCACGGTCGAGCTGTGGGGACGGCGAGCCGACGACGACAAGCGGATCCTGAAAGGCACCGCCAAGGTCCGTCTCTGACCCGGTTGTCCGTCGCAGCCACCAGCGTTATCCTGGCCTCGCTGCCCTCCGCGGGCAGCGTTCCTGTGTTGCGCTCGTGCGGACCGCGCGGCGCCAGGCGACGCCCGTGGGCAGCACCGGGTACGACCCGGACCCAGGGGAGTAGCTCAATTGGCAGAGTCCCGGTCTCCAAAACCGGTTGTTGTGGGTTCGAGTCCCGCCTCCCCTGCCGCTGCCGGCACCGCCGCCACCCGTTGACGGCGGCCCGGCGGACCGACCCACCAAGAGGGATCCCGCATGGCCAACCGTGAGTCCAGGCGCCACCGCGGTCGCGACGGAAAGCGCCACGGCGCCGCCGAGACCGAGCGCCAGACCGACACCGCCGCCGTGCCGGCCGCACGCACCCGCACGCCCCCGCGCGAGTACCTGGGGGAGGTGCGCCAAGAGTTGAAGAAGGTCGCCTGGCCCCGCCGGCAGGAGGTCGTGTCGTACACGATCGTGGTGCTCGTCGCCACGGCCGTGCTCACCGCCCTGGTCTTCGCGATGGACTTCGTGTTCGGCCGTCTTGTCTTCGCCGTCTTCGGAAGTTGACGCATGAGCGACCATCTGCAGCAGCCGTTCAGCGCGGACCCCGACGACCTCCCGTCGTCCGGGGAGTCCGACGCTGCCCCACAGGAAAGCATCACCCAGGAGGCCGGTGAGGCGAGGTCGGACGCCGAGCTGTCCCGCGACGACGTCGAGCCCACGGACGCCCCCGAGCTCTCCGAAGCCGAGCACGCCGACGGCCTCGGCGAGGCGGTCCCGCCGAAGGATGCCGCCCCCGACGCCCCGGCGACCGACAGCGACCTCGCCACCACCGAAGACATGCCGGACACCCCACCGGTGGCCGCGGATGAGCGTCGCGCGGTGGAGCCCTCCGAGCTCGCGCCGGAGCCGGTCGACCCCGACGTGACCGCCGATCCGCGCCCCGCGGCGGGCGCGGAGGCCGAGACCCCGGCCCCGCCGTCGGAGCTCGAGGACCGCGCACCCGGGGAGGACCAAGCCGCAGCCGAGCCGTCCGACCCCGCGGCGCCCACCACCGCGAGCGACACGTCCGGCGGGGAGATCGACGAGCTGCTGGACCTGGCAGGAGCCGACACGGAGGTCCAGGGCGTGGAGGCCACGCTCGAGCGGTCCCAGGCCACCGGAGCGGTCGACACGGCCGTTGACGCGCCCGGCGAGCTGGCTGGCGGCGAGGCACCGCCGACCCTCGAGGAGGAGGCGACGGAGCAAGAGGTCCGCTTCGAGCCCAGGGGCGTCGCCCGCAGCGTCAAGGAGGTCGCCGACCGTCGTGAGCTGATGCGCTTGCCCGGCGACTGGTACGTCCTTCACACCTACTCGGGGTACGAGCAGCGCGTGCGCGACAACCTCGAGAGCCGCGTCAAGGCTCTCGGGATCGAGGAGCGCATCCACGAGGTGGTGATCCCCACCGAGGAGGTCACCGAGTACAAGAAGGGCAAGAAGCAGGTCGTCGAGAAGAAGGTCTTCCCCGGGTACGTGATGGTCCGCATGGACATGGACAAGGAGACCTGGGGGGTGGTCAGGAACACGCCCGCGGTCACCGGTTTCGTCGGCACCGCCGGCTCCGAGCCGCTCCCGCTGTCGATCCGCGAGGTCGCCGAGATCCTCCGCGTGCCCGAGCAGGCCCGGGTCGAAGCAGACGAGATCGAGCTCGAGGAGGAGGTCGCCGCCGTCCCCGAGATCGATCTCGACGTCGACGAGACGGTGCGTGTCACGTCCGGGCCGTTCGCCGACTTCACCGGGACGATCGCCGAGATCAACCTCGACCAGCACAAGCTCAAGGTGCTCGTGTCGATCTTCGGCCGGGAGACCCCCGTGGAGCTGGGCTTCGACCAGGTCGCCAAACTGTGACGGCGTCTCGCTGCGTCGGGCGGGCCGTCGGGATGGCTGGGAGACCTCTGCCCGGCGGCGTTCGGCGACACGACGGTGACCCGCGCGACGTTGTCGCGGCCGAAGAATAAGGAACAAGATGGCGAAGAAGGTCATCGGGCTGATCAAGCTCCAGATCCCGGCGGGGCAGGCGACGCCTGCGCCGCCGGTGGGCCCCGCGCTGGGTCAGCACGGGGTGAACATCATGGAGTTCTGCAAGGTGTTCAACGAGCGCACCGCGCCACAGCAGGGCGACATCGTCCCCGTCGAGATCACCGTGTTCGAGGACCGCTCGTTCACGTTCATCACCAAGACGCCCCCGGCCGCGCAGCTGCTGTTGAAGGCCGCCGGCGTGGACAAGGGCTCCGGTACGCCCCACAGCACCATGGTGGCGACGGTGACCCGTGACCAGGTGCGTGAGATCGCCGAACGCAAGATGCCCGACCTCAACGCCATCGACGTGGACGGGGCCATGCGGATCATCGAGGGCACCGCCCGCTCGATGGGGATCATCGTCGAGGGCTGAGTCGAGGCGGAAGGACCGATCATGGCCAAGCACGGCAAGAAGTACCGGGCGGCGCTCGAGAAGATCGACCGCACCCGCGCCTACGCGCCCCGCGCCGCGCTGCGTGTGCTCAAGGACACCGTGACGGTCGACTTCGACCCCACCGTGGAGATCGCGTTCCGGCTGGGCATCGACCCGCGGAAAGCGGACCAGATGGTGCGCGGGGCGGTGGTCCTGCCCGCTGGTACGGGGACGACCGCGAACGTGGCAGTGATCGCGGTCGGCGAGAAGGCGACCGAAGCGCAGGAGGCGGGCGCAGACCTGGTCGGTGCCGACGATCTGATCGAGCGCCTGTCCGCCGGGGAGCTCGTCGACGAGCTCGACACGATCATCGCCACACCCGACCAGATGGGGAAGCTCGGCCGACTCGGGAAGCTGCTCGGACCGCGAGGGTTGATGCCCAACCCCAAGTCCGGGACCGTCACGATGGACGTGGGCCGAGCCGTCCGTGACACCAAGGCGGGGAAGGTCGAGTACCGCTCGGATCGGCAGGGCAACGTCCACACGGTCCTGGGAAAGGCGTCCTTCCCGATCGATCAGCTCCTGGACAACTACCAGGCCCTGTTCGAGGAGCTGCAGCGTCAGCGGCCGGCGTCCGCCAAAGGCCGGTACTTCCGCAACGTCACGGTGTCGACCAGCATGGGGCCGGGGATCCACATCGATCCGGCCCGCACACGCGATCTCCTCGAGGAAGAGGACATCCCGGCGACGGTCGCGTGACCGGCCCGGGCAGGAGCAGCAGTGGTCGCGGCTGACAGCGGACACCGGACGGTCCTGGTGGTCGACGCCGACCAGGCGATCCGTTCGTTGGTGAAGCTGACGCTCGACAGCGACACGACGACCGTCCATGAGGCGGCGGATGCCGACGCGGCGATGGCAGCGATCGACGAGCACAGCGCGGACGTGGCCATCGTCGATGCAGAGCTGCCCGGTGGGGGCGTCGACGCCTGCGGACGTCTGAAAGGGAGTCGACGCCGGACACGGACGATCCTGCTCGTGCGCAAGGGCCAGCTGGATGACGTCGATGATCCCCAGGGTCACGTCGACGCACTCCTCACCAAGCCGTTCACGTCGTTGAGCTTGCTGCGTAAGGTCGACGGGCTGACCACCTGACGGTTTGACCCCCCGATCGGCCGCCCGTAGCCTGCCCTCGGTTACGCCACAGACCGCGAGGTCATCCCCACCGGGATCGAAGGCCGTCGCAGCCGGGGCGCGGGTCTCAAGCAGCGAAGCTCGAGCAGCGAAGCTCAAGCAGCGAAGCGGTAGACCCGCCCCACGGAGACGACGCGGCCCGCGCAGGCGAGAAGGCCCGGCGGTCCTCCGCCGCCGCGCGACAGCCTCGCCCCAAGCGGTCGATGACGCAGAGGGCGTCCTGGTTGTGGTGTCGCCGGTTGCGGGACGTGAAGGAGAGACCGTGGTCAGGGCCGAGAAAGTCGCGGTGGTCGAGCAGGTCCGGGAGCACCTGACGAGCAACCCGGCCACGCTGTTCACCGACTACCGCGGGTTGACGGTCCCCCAGCTCGCCGAGCTGCGGGACCGGCTCCGCGAGGTCGGTGCCCGCTACGTCGTCGTCAAGAACACGCTGGCGCAGATCGCGGCCCGCGATGCCGGCTACGGCGACCTGGACCAGGTCCTGACCGGGCCGACAGCCCTGACCTACTGCACCGACGACCCGGTCTCGCCGGCCAAGGCGCTCCGCGACTTCGCTCGCGCTCACCCGGAGCTCACGGTCAAGGGTGCCATCCTCGAGGGCCGGTTCGTCGACGCCGCCACCGCCGAGAAGCTCGCTGACCTCGAGAGCCGCGAGGAGCTCCTGGGCCGGTTCGCCGGGATGCTGTACGCCTCGCTCGCCAACGCGGCGAGCCTCATGCAGGCGCCGCTGGCGCAGGTCGCCCGACTGGTTCAGGCCCTGGAGGACAAAGGAGGCCACCCGGCGGAGGGCGGCGACGCTGCCGCGCAGCCAGCCCCGGCCGAGACGCCGGCTGACCAGGAGGCGCCGGGCGAGGAGCCCGCTGCGGAGCGCGCCGCTGAGGAGGCCGGCCCCGACGCCGACCAAGAGCGACAGCCGGCAGCTGCGGCATCCCCCGTCGATGGCGCGCGCGACACCGTGGCCGCTGTCGTCACCACCGTCGGGGAGAACGTCGCTGAGGCCGTCGAGGCGGCCGGGAGTGCGGCCGAGTCCGCCGCTGATGCCCTCGCGGAGAGCCCCGAGGACGCCAGCGAGGCCGTCGCCGACGCCGTGGAGCGCGCTGGGGACGCCGCGGAGGACGCCGTCGAGACCGCAGGTGAGGCCCTCGAGTCCGCCGCAGAGGCGGTCGGCGATGCGGTGCGCAGCGGCACGGACTCCGCCGCAGACGCCCTCCAAGGGCAGGACACCGAGGAGGCCGAGGGGCCGGCGTCCTGATAGCGACCGGGCGCTGTCCGCGTCCGCCACCGTCAACAAGGACAAGGAGGCGAACACCATGGCCAAGCTCTCGACCGATGAGCTGATCGAGCAGTTCAAGCAGCTGACGCTGCTCGAGCTCTCCGAGCTCGTCAAGAAGTTCGAAGACACGTTCGACGTCACCGCCCAGGCGCCGGTGGTCGCCGCGGCAGCGCCCGCGGCAGCCGCGGCGCAGGAGGAGCCGGCGGAGGAGAAGACGGCGTTCGACGTGGTCCTCACCGGGGCTGGCGACAAGAAGATCCAGGTCATCAAGGAGGTCCGTGGCTTGACGAACCTGGGTCTGAAGGAGGCCAAGGACCTCGTCGAAGCTGCCCCCAAGCCGGTCCTGGAGGGCGTCTCCAAGGATCAGGCAGAGGAGGCACGTGAGAAGCTCGAGGGGGCTGGCGCCACGGTCGAGGTGGCCTGACGGCACGACGGTCAGCTGCGTCTCGGCGCGTCGTCTCCGTGGGGCGGGTCTACCGCTTCGCTGCTTGAGACCCGCACCCCGTTGGGCGGGTCTACCGCTTCGCTGCTTGAGACCCGCACCCCGTTGGGCGGGTCTACCGCTTCGCTGCTTGAGACCCGCACCCCGTTGGGCGGGTCTCCCGCTTCGCTGCTTGGGCTTCACTGCTTGAGCTTCGCTGCTTGGGCTTCTCTGCTTGAGCTTCTCTGCTTGAGACCCGCGCCCCGGCTGCTGCGCCGACCGGCTCCCTTGACGGGCGCGGAGACGTGCCCTATATTTGACGGTCGCCCTCGACTGTGCCCTTGTGACCCGCATTGCGATGCGTGCGGCGGGCGTGTCGCCGCATCCACCCGACGGGGGAGATCGTCACCTGATGGAGAGCACCGCTGCCGGCCGCGCACCCGTCATCGGCGCGTGGGCCGGGCCTCGCCCTGTCCGCCTCTCCTCGTCCCCACCTGGAACCGGGTGATCCTGAGGTCACCGGCGCCTTCCCGGGCCGCGCCGGTGACCGCGTCGGGAGCGCCCGCGACTCCCGCCTTGCCCGATCTCGTAGCAACCATCCCACCAGGGAGGAACCCCGTTGGCTGGCGTCCACGTCGAAGATCGTCTGAGCTTCTCCACACTGCCCGAGGGTTTGCCGCTCAAGGAGCTCGATCTCCTCGCGATCCAGCGTGCGTCGTTCCGTTGGCTGCTGGACGAGGGCCTCGGCGAGATCTTCGACGAGATTTCCCCGATCGAGGACTCACAGGCGAAGATGGCCCTGTGGTTCTCCGACCACCGTTTCGAGGAGCCTAAGTACTCCGAGGCGGAGTGCAAGGAAAAAGACATCACCTACGCCGCCCCTCTGTTCGTCACGGCGGAGTTCACCAACCTGGAGACCGGCGAGATCAAGGCCCAGACGGTCTTCATGGGCGACTTCCCGATCATGACGGAGAAGGGCACTTTCATCGTCAACGGCACCGAGCGGGTGGTCGTCTCGCAACTGGTGCGCTCCCCGGGTGTGTACTTCGATACGTCGATCGACAAGACGACCGGCCGTGACGTGTTCGGGTGCAAGATCATCCCGGCGCGCGGCGCGTGGCTGGAGTTCGAGGTCGACAAGCGTGATCTCGTCGGGGTCCGCGTCGACCGCAAGCGCAAGCAGCACATCACGGTGTTCTACCGGGCGCTCAAGGCGATCGTCCGCAACGAGTCGACCGGCCAGTACGAACTCGCGCCACGGGAGGTGCTCGAGGAGCCCGTCGACGACCAGGAGATCCTGGACTTCTTCGGCGCGGCGGAATCGATCCAGCTCACGCTCGGCAAGGATCGCTCGGTCCCGACACCGGCGGAGGCGCTGGAGGAGATCTACAAGAAGCTGCGCCCCGGTGAGCCACCCAGCGCCGAGCAGGCCGGCAACCTGCTGATCAACATGTTCTTCAACGCAAAGCGGTACGACCTCGCCCGGGTTGGCCGGTACAAGGTCGACAAGAAGCTCGGCGCCGAGTACCAGTCGCTGGGTTGGGAGGCGCCGCAGCCGCACGTCCTCACCAAGCATGACGTGCTGGCGACCATGTCGTACCTCGTCAAGCTGCACGCCGGCCTCGACGGCTACGACGTCGACGACATCGACCACTTCGGTAACCGCCGGCTGCGGTCCGTTGGGGAGCTCATCCAGAACCAGGTCCGTATCGGCCTGTCGCGCATGGAGCGTGTGGTCCGCGAACGGATGACCACCCAGGACCTCGAGGCCATCACGCCCCAGACCCTGATCAACATCCGCCCGGTGGTGTCGGCGATCCGCGAGTTCTTCGGGACCTCGCAGCTGTCACAGTTCATGGACCAGACCAACCCGCTGGCTGGCTTGACCCACAAGCGGCGGCTGTCGGCGCTGGGTCCAGGGGGCTTGAGCCGTGAGCGCGCGGGCTTCGAGGTCCGCGACGTCCACCCGTCCCACTACGGGCGGATGTGCCCCATCGAAACACCCGAGGGTCCCAACATCGGGCTGATCGGGTCGTTGGCGTCGTACGCGCGCATCAACGAGTTCGGCTTCATCGAGACGCCCTACCGGAGAGTCGATGGCGGGCGGGTTACCGACCAGGTCGACTACCTCACCGCCGACCTCGAGGACCGCTACATCGTGGCGCAGGCCAACGCCCCCCTGGACGCCGATGGGCGGTTCGTCAACGAGCTCGTCCTGTGCCGAGCCAAGGGTGGCGAGGTCCGCGAGGTGATCGCCGACGAGGTCGACTACATGGACGTGTCGCCGCGGCAGACCGTGTCGGTGTCGGCCGCCCTGATCCCGTTCCTGGAGCACGACGACGCCAACCGGGCGCTGATGGGGACCAACATGCAGCGCCAGGCGGTTCCCCTGATCAAGTCTGAGTCGCCGTTCGTCGGGACCGGGATCGAAGACAAGATCGCGCGGAACGCCGGTGACGTGGTCCTCACGCGCCGCCCGGGCGTGGTCGTCGAGGTCGCGGCGGACCATCTCTACGTCAAGGCCGACGATGGCGGACTCGACCGCTACGACCTCGACAAGTTCCAGCGCACCAACCAGGGGACCTGCTTCAACCAGCGGCCGATCGTCACCGAGGGGCAGCACGTCGACGTCGGTGACGTCCTCGCCGACGGTCCCTCGACCCACGGCGGCGAGCTCGCGCTGGGCAAGAACCTCCTGGTGGCGTTCATGTCGTGGGAGGGCTTCAACTACGAGGACGCGATCATCGTCTCGCAGCGGCTGGTGCGTGAGGACGAGATGACCTCGATCCACGTCGAGCAGTACGAGGTGGATGCTCGCGAGACCAAGCTCGGTCCCGAAGAGATCACCCGTGACATCCCCAACGTCTCCGAGGAGGTCTTGGCCAACCTCGACGAGGAGGGGGTCATCCGCATCGGTGCCGAGGTGCAGCCCGGCGACATCCTCGTCGGGAAGGTGACACCGAAGGGCGAGACCGAGCTCACGCCCGAGGAGCGCCTGCTGCGGGCCATCTTCGGGGAGAAGGCCCGCGAGGTCCGCGACACCTCGCTGAAGGTGCCCCACGGCGAGGGCGGCATCGTGATCGGCGTCCGGCGGTTCGCGCGGACCGCGGGCGACGAGCTGCCTCCGGGTGTCAACGACCTGGTGCAGGTCTTCGTCGCTCAGAAGCGCAAGATCAGCGAGGGTGACAAGCTCGCAGGTCGCCACGGCAATAAGGGCGTCATCTCCAAGATCCTGCCGATGGAGGACATGCCGTTCCTGGCTGACGGCACGCCGGTGGACATCGTGTTGAACCCGCTGGGCGTCCCGTCACGGATGAACGTCGGTCAGGTGCTCGAAACCCACCTGGGATGGGCGGCCAAGAACGGTTGGCGGTTCCCCGACAAGCCGGGCTGGTTCGACGACATCGACTGGCCGGCCGACTACACCGACGTGGAGGGGCCCGTCCGCTTCGCGACGCCGGTCTTCGACGGGGCGCGTGAGGTCGAGCTCCGTGATCTGCTGGCCAACACCCGCCCCACGGAGGACGGCGTCAAGCTGATCGATCAGGACGGCAAGGCGGTGGTCTACGACGGGCGCACCGGGCAGCCGATCGAGTCGCCGATCACGGTCGGGTACATCTACATCCTGAAGCTGCTGCACCTGGTCGATGACAAGATCCACGCACGCAGCACCGGCCCGTACTCGATGATCACCCAGCAGCCGCTTGGCGGCAAAGCCCAGTTCGGCGGCCAGCGGTTCGGTGAGATGGAGGTGTGGGCGCTCGAGGCGTACGGCGCGGCCTACGCCCTGCAGGAGCTGCTGACGATCAAATCCGATGACGTCGTCGGCCGGGTGAAGGTCTACGAGGCCATCGTCAAGGGAGAGAATATCCCCGAGCCCGGGATCCCCGAGTCGTTCAAGGTGCTGATGCAGGAGATGCGTTCGCTGGCGCTCAACGTCGATGTCTTGGGGATAACCGGCGAGGAGATCGAGCTACGAGAGACCGACGAGGACTCTTTCCGTGCGGCGGAGGCGTTGGGCATCGACCTGTCACGCCCGGAGAGACCGACGGCCGAGGAGGCGTAAGCGGCCCAGCAGGATGAACTGATCGGAAGTTGTGACAAGCAGAGAGGAACACACACGGTGTTCGATGTGAACAACTTCGAGAAGCTGCGGATCAACCTTGCCGAAGCGCAGCAGATCCGCATGTGGTCCAACGGCGAGGTCAAGAAGCCGGAGACCATCAACTACCGCACGCTCAAGCCCGAGAAGGACGGGCTGTTCTGCGAGAAGATCTTCGGGCCGACCCGCGACTGGGAGTGCTACTGCGGGAAGTACAAGCGGGTCCGGTTCAAGGGCATCATCTGCGAGCGCTGCGGTGTGGAGGTGACCCGCGCCAAGGTCCGTCGAGAGCGCATGGGTCACATCGAGCTCGCCGCCCCCGTGACCCACATCTGGTACCTCAAGGGCGTGCCGTCGCGCCTGGGGTATCTGCTCGACATGTCCCCCAAGGACCTCGAGAAGGTGATCTACTTCGCCGCCTACGTGATCACGTGGGTCGACGACGACAAGCGCCATGACGTGCTCCCGGAGATCGAGGCGGAGGTTGCCGAGGAGAAGAAGCTCATCGACGAGCAGCTCGAACGCGACCGCCAGGAGCTGCTCGAGCAGCTCGAGGTCACCCTCGAGGAGCTCGAGAAGCAGGGCGCCAAGCCCGACGTGGTCCGTCGTGAGCGCAAGGAGATCGAGAAGCAGCTCCAGGCCGTCGCGCGCCGCGCCGACGACGAGAAGAAGCACCTTGACGACATGATCGACACCCTCAAGAAGCTCACGCCCAGGCAGCTGATCGACCGTGACATCCTCTTCCGGGACATGCGTGACCGCTGGGGCGATTACTTCAGTGGAGGCATGGGAGCCGAAGCGATCCGCGAGCTGCTCGAGCACCACGATCTCGAGGCGGAATCGGAGTCGCTCAAGGAGGTCATCACAACATCGCGGGGCCAGAAGAAGCAGCGCGCCATCAAGCGGCTGAAAGTCGTCGAGGCGTTCCGTACGACCAGGAACAAGCCGGCCGCGATGGTCCTCGAGGCTGTGCCGGTGATCCCGCCGGACCTGCGCCCGATGGTGCAGCTGGACGGCGGCCGGTTCGCCACCTCGGACCTGAACGACCTCTACCGGCGGGTGATCAACCGCAACAACCGCCTCAAGCGTCTGCTGGATCTCGGGGCGCCCGAGATCATCGTGAACAACGAGAAGCGCATGCTGCAGGAGGCGGTTGACGCGCTGTTCGACAACGGTCGCCGTGGCCGCCCCGTCACCGGCCCCGGCAACCGCCCGCTGAAGTCGCTGTCGGACATGCTCAAGGGCAAGCAGGGCCGGTTCCGCCAGAATCTGCTCGGCAAGCGGGTCGACTACTCGGGCCGTTCTGTGATCGTGGTTGGTCCCGGACTCAAGCTCAACCAGTGCGGCCTGCCCAAGCAGATGGCCCTGGAACTGTTCAAGCCGTTCGTCATGAAGCGGCTCGTCGACCTCAACTACGCGCAGAACATCAAGTCCGCCAAACGGATGGTCGAGCGGTCCCGCCCGCAGGTGTGGGACGTGCTCGAGGAGGTCATCGCCGACCACCCGGTCCTGTTGAACCGGGCGCCGACCCTGCACCGTCTGGGCATCCAGGCGTTCATGCCGGTGCTCGTGGAGGGCAAGGCGATCCAGATCCACCCGTTGGTGTGCACGGCGTTCAACGCCGACTTCGACGGCGATCAGATGGCGGTGCACCTGCCGTTGAGTGCCGAGGCGCAGGCCGAGGCGCGGGTCTTGATGCTGTCGGCCAACAACATCCTGTCCCCGGCGACCGGACGTCCGCTCGCCACCCCGACCCAGGACATGGTGCTGGGCACCTACTACCTGACGTACGCCGAGGGCGACGCCCCCGACCCCACCGGCGACGGAGGGCGACGTGTCCTGACGTCGGTCGGGGAGATCGAGCACGCCCTCGATCGGCGGGATGTCCGCCTGCAGGAGTGGATCGTCATGCGGGTCGCCGGGAAGGAACTGCCACCCGAGCTCCGGCCGGCCGACGTCCGCGACGACGACGCGTGGGCGCAAGCCCTCGAGGAGCGGCGCCCCGTCCGGATCGTGACCACCCCTGGTCGTGCGATCTTCAACGAACGGCTCCCGGAGGCGTTCCCGTACGTCAACGAGACCCTCTCCAAGCGGGGACTGGCCGACATCGTCAACCGCTGCGCGGACCGCTTCCCTCAGTGGCAGGTCTCCGAGGTCCTCGACGGGTTGAAGGAACTCGGGTTCCGCTACGCCACCATCGCCGGTGTGACCATCTCGATGGAGGACACCGAGACCTACATCGACAAGGCTGCGGTGCTCGCGGCCTACGAGGAGCGTGCCGCCAAGGTCGAGAAGCAGTTCACCCGCGGCGTCATCACCGCCGACGAGCGTCGCCAGGAGCTGATCGAGATCTGGACGGAGGCGACCAACGAGGTCGCCCACCAGATGGAGAAGAGCTTCGGCCCACTCAACCCGATCTTGATGATGGCCAGCTCGGGTGCCCGGGGGAACATGACCCAGATCCGCCAGATCTCGGGGATGCGTGGGCTGGTCGCCAACCCCAAGGGCGAGATCATCCCACGTCCGATCAAGTCGAACTTCCGTGAGGGGCTGTCGGTGCTGGAGTACTTCATCTCCACGCACGGCGCCCGGAAGGGCCTGGCGGACACGGCTCTCCGGACGGCCGACTCGGGGTACCTCACCCGCCGCCTGGTGGACGTCTCCCAGGACCTGATCGTGCGTGAGGAGGACTGCGGCACGTCGCGGTCGGTCGATGTCCGGGTCGGCGAGCACGACTCACAGTCGCTGTACGGGCGGGTCCTGGCAGCCGACGTGACCTACCCCGGTGGCGACGACGTCCTGGTCAGCGCCGGCACGGAGGTCGCTGACGTCGAGATCCGCCTGCTGCGGCAGGTGCTGATCAAGGGCGTCGATCCCGAGACCGAGGAGCCGCTGGCCACGCAGCCCACCGATGACGACCGCGTGATCAAGGTCCGGTCGGTGCTGACCTGCGACACCGACTTCGGCGTGTGTCAGCTGTGCTACGGCCGGTCGCTGGCCGCCGGGCACGTGGTCGACATCGGCGAGGCGGTGGGCATCATCGCGGCGCAGTCGATCGGTGAGCCCGGCACGCAGTTGACCATGCGGACGTTCCACACCGGCGGTGTGGCCGGTGAGGACATCACGCAGGGTCTGCCGCGTGTCGTCGAGCTGTTCGAGGCTCGCAGTCCCCGGGGGAAGGCCGAGATCGCCCGGGTGGCTGGCCGGGTCACCATCGAGGACGATGAGCGCGGGCGGACGATCCGGATCTCCGGCGCGCGCGACGAGGTCGACGAGCACGAGGTGACCCGCCGCGCCCGGCTGCGGGTGGAGGACGGCGACCAGGTCCAGATCGGTCAGCAGCTGACGGAGGGGGCCGTCGACCCCCACGAGTTGCTGGAGGTCCTGGGTGCGCGGGCTGCGCAACTGCACCTGGTGCAGGAGGTGCAGGACGTGTACCGCTCGCAGGGTGTGCCGATCCACGACAAGCACGTGGAGACGATCGTCCGGCAGATGTTCCGCCGGGTGAACGTCGTCGATCCCGGAGACACGTCCTTCCTCCCCGGCGAGAACGTCGATCGGTCGAAGTTCCAGCGGGAGAACGAGGCCGTGCGCGAGCAGGGAGGCCAGCCCGCCTCCGGACGCCAGCTGCTGATGGGCATCACCAAGGCGTCGCTGGCGACGGACTCGTGGCTGTCGGCCGCGTCGTTCCAGGAGACGACGCGCGTGCTGACCGAAGCCGCGATCGAGTCCAACGAGGACGCGCTGATCGGGCTGAAGGAGAACGTGATCATCGGGAAGCTGATCCCGGCCGGGACCGGGTTGCGCCGGTACCGCAGCGTGCAGGTCGGTCACACCGACCTGCCCGAGCAGGCGCTCCCGGCCGACATCGCGGAGTTCCTCGCGTCGACCGAGTCGTACGAGGGCGACGGCAGCTGGGACTTCAGCGAGGGCTGGGGCTACGAAGGCTACGGCGAGGCCGGTTCGTAGCGTCACGCCAGCAAGGCTGGCCGGCTGCTGCGACGGGCCGCTCGGCGGTGTCCGCCAGGGGTTCCTGACGGACACCGTCTCCGCTGCGATGGACGGTTGACCGCCCAACTGAACGCGGGTACGGTTGGTTTCGTCCGCCGGGCATCCATGCCGCGCTGCGCGAGCAGCCGACGCCCGGCGGCACGCGCGTCCGGGCGCGGAGTTCTCCCTGGCCGCTTGCAGCACCAGCGAGCACGCGCCGAAACCCACGACCGTCAGCCCGCTCGACCGTTCCCGCTGGGAGCCTGACGAACGGCAGGGACCGGCGCGGACGTGGTCGGGGCGCGGCCGACCCGGCCGTGTGCAACGCGCAACCACCCCTCGTGCCGAGCGGCGCGAGCGCGACCGAGGACGACGAAGACATGCCGACCATCCAGCAGCTGGTCCGCAAGGGCCGGGCCGCCAAGGACACCAAGAACAAGTCCCCGGCGCTGAAGGGCTCCCCGCAGCGCCGCGGCGTCTGTACCAGGGTGTACACGACCACGCCGAAGAAGCCGAACTCGGCGCTGCGCAAGGTCTGCCGCGTGCGGCTCACGTCGGGGATCGAGGTCACGGCTTACATCCCCGGCGAGGGTCACAACCTGCAGGAGCACTCGATCGTCCTCGTCCGCGGGGGGCGGGTGAAGGATCTGCCGGGTGTCCGGTACAAGGTGATCCGAGGCACGCTCGACGCCGCGCCGGTGCGTGACCGCAGGCAGAGCCGGTCGCGGTACGGCGTGAAGCGGGAAGGCTAGGAGGCCGGCGTCGGCCTCGATCGAACAGGAGAACCGCGCAGATGCCGCGTAAGGGACCAGTTGCCCGTCGTGAGGCCGACTCCGACCCCAAGTACGGGTCGGTGCTGGTGACGCAGTTGACCAACCGCATCATGAGCGACGGCAAGCGGTCGCTCGCTGAGCGCATCGTGTACGACGCGTTGGCCAACATCGGCAACCGCACCCAGGGTGGCGACCCGTTGTCGGTCCTCAAGCGCGCGGTCGACAACGTCCGTCCCCAGTTGGAGGTGAAGTCACGCCGGGTCGGCGGGGCCACCTACCAGGTGCCGATCGAGGTCCGCCCCGCCAGAGGAACCACGCTGGCGCTGCGCTGGGTCCACCAATATGCGCTGATGCGCCGGGAGAAGACCATGGCGGATCGCCTCGCCGGCGAACTGATGGACGCCTCCAACGGCATCGGGGCGGCGGTCAAGCGCCGTGAGGACACGCACAAGATGGCCGAAGCGAACCGAGCATTCGCCCACTACCGCTGGTGAGCGACGAACGACGACGCAGGACGACTGAGCGATGACTGCTATCCGCGAGTACCCGCTGGGCCGGACCCGAAACATCGGGATCATGGCGCACATCGACGCGGGGAAGACCACCACCACCGAGCGCATCCTGTACTACACGGGCCGCACCTACAAGATCGGTGAGGTCCATGAGGGCGCTGCCGTCATGGACTGGATGGTGCAGGAGCAGGAGCGGGGCATCACGATCACCTCGGCCGCGACCACCTGCAAGTGGCGTGACCACTGGATCAACATCATCGACACGCCCGGCCACGTGGACTTCACCGTCGAGGTGGAGCGGTCGCTGCGGGTGCTCGACGGAGCGGTCGCCGTGTTCGACGGCGTGGCCGGCGTCGAGCCGCAGTCGGAGACGGTGTGGCGTCAGGCGGACAAGTACCGGGTGCCGCGGATCTGCTTCGTCAACAAGCTGGACCGCACCGGGGCGTCGTTCGAGCGGTCACTGGAGTCCATCCACGAGCGGCTCACCAAGAACGCCGTCGCGATCCAGGTCCCGATCGGCCTGGAGGACGCCCACGAAGGCGTCATCGACCTGATCGGGATGAAGGCGCTGGTGTGGCGCGGCGACGACCTGGGTGCCACCTGGGAGATCCTCGATCTCGACGACGAGCAGCGTGCCGAGGCCGATGTGTGGCGGGAGACGCTGGCGGAGCGTGTCGCCGAGACCGATGAGGCCCTGCTCGAGTCGTACCTCGACAAAGGGACGCTCACCGCTGACCAGGTCCGTCAGGGACTTCGCGCCGCCACGATCGGGGGCGAGATCGTCCCTGTCCTGTGCGGGTCGGCCTTCAAGAACAAGGGCGTGCAGCCCCTCCTCGACGCTGTCGTCGACTTCCTCCCGTCGCCGCTGGACGTCCCCGCCGTGCAGGGCAAGGAACCCAGGACGGGCGAGGACATCACCCGCCCGGTGGACGACGCCGCCCCGTTCTCGGCCTTGGCGTTCAAGGTGATGACCGATCCGTACGTCGGAACGCTGACCTACGTCCGCGTGTACTCGGGCACGTTGGAGGCGGGGTCGCACATCTACAACGTCACCAAGGACAAGAAGGAACGGGTGGGGCGCATCCTGCAGATGCACGCCAATTCCCGTGAGGAGAGGGCAGCCACCTTCACCGGCGACATCGTGGCACTGGTCGGGGCGAAAGCCGCCAGCACCGGGGACACGATCGCCGACCCGGACCACCCGGTCCTGCTCGAGTCGATGGAGTTCCCCGAGCCGGTGATCCACATCGCCATCGAGCCCAGGACGAAGGTCGATCAGGAGAAGCTGTCGACCGCATTGCAGCGGCTCGCCGAGGAGGACCCGACCTTCCGCGTCCGCACCGACGAGGAGACCGGCCAGACGATCATCGGCGGGATGGGAGAGCTGCACCTGGAGGTCATCGTCGATCGCCTGCTCCGCGAGTTCAAGGTCGAGGCCAACGTGGGACGGCCGCAGGTGGCCTACCGCGAGTCGATCCGACGTCCCGTCCACGGCGTGGAACTGAGGTACGTGCGCCAGACCGGCGGTCGCGGCCAGTACGGCCACGTGGTGATCGACCTGGAACCACGCGAACCCGGCGAGGGCTACGAGTTCGACAGCCGCATCGTCGGCGGTGTCGTTCCCAGGGAGTACATCCCGTCGGTGGACGCCGGGATCCAGGAAGCGTTCGCCGGTGGGATCCTCGCCGGCTACCCGATCGTGGACGTGCGGGCGGCGCTGGTCGATGGTTCCTACCACGACGTGGACTCGTCCGAGATGGCCTTCAAGATCGCGGGATCGATGGCGGCCAAGGAAGCGGCCAAGAAGGCTGGCATCCAGCTGCTGGAGCCGGTCATGGCGGTCGAGGTTGTCACCCCCGAGGATTTCATGGGCGACGTGATGGGCGACCTGAGCGCCCGCCGCGGGCACATCGAAGGGATGGAGCCCCGCGGCCAGGCACAGGTGATCCGCGCCCGCGTGCCGCTGTCGGAGATGTTCGGCTACGCCACCGACGTCCGCTCGATGACCCAGGGACGCGCGACCTACACCATGCAGTTCGGCTCCTACGAGCCCGCACCCGCCAGCATCCAGGAAGAGGTGGTCGCGAGGACCCGGGGCGAGTAGCTGTCAGCCGGGGCTCAAGACCTCGTCGCCGGCAGCTGCCAGCCCGCCAGACCCAGACCCAACAGCGAGACCCGGAAAGGGCGCACGATGGCCAAGGAGAAGTTCGCGCGGACGAAGCCGCATCTGAACATCGGCACGATCGGGCATATCGATCATGGGAAGACGACGTTGACGGCGGCGATCACCAACGTGTTGCACAAGCAGAACCCGAACGTGCAGTTCACGCCGTTCGATCAGATCGATAAGGCGCCCGAGGAGCGTGAGCGGGGGATCACGATCTCGGTGTCGCATGTGGAGTACGAGACGGACAACCGTCACTACGCGCATGTGGATT
>JAHWKW010000036.1:0-3594 GCA_019347675.1 Actinomycetota bacterium
GCCAACAGCGTACGTCAGCGCAACCAAGCCGAGGCGCGAAGATGGACTAGCTAGGTGTCGCATCCGTCACCCTAGGTCACAGTGCGGCCATTGCGACAGGGCTGCCCCGCCACATGCCGATAAGAAGGATTACGTAAACTAGCGCGTCGTTATACCTTGTTGGAAGGGCCTCTTGTCCGGCTACACCTGGTTAGCGCTTCACGCGGCCGCGCACGGACAGGACAGCCAGGGCAAGCAGGATCGGGCCGACGAACCGCAGAACAGTGGTGACATGACGGCCCTCGTCGGTCAGCTCCTGCGCGTTCTGATCTGAGGGGCGCGCAGCACGACCGACTCCAGGCTAACCCATGGGCAAGCCCCCATCGACCAGGGCCACATCCAGAAGCCTGTTTCGGTGTCAATGGACATCTGGATCTCCCCACTGGCGGACATGAGGACCTTCCCGTGGGCGGACACGATTTCTCCCCGCCTGCGGACATGAGGTCTCCCCACGGGGTCGGGTCAGTGGTGTCACCCCCTTGCCGTCGCGTGCTTGTGCGAAGCGGTAGCTGTCGCCTTCGGTGACCACGACATGGGCGTGATGCATGGAGGTGTCGTCCGAGCCTGTCTTCGCCCAATGGGGGCTATGGTGCGTTCGTCTCAGTGGACGGTCTTGCCGACCACGCCGGCCGCTCGCCGGGAAGGAGATCGGACAGGTCCCGCGTGAGGGTGTTCAGCATCTCGCTCGCTGCGGCCGTGTCCTCACCGTCAAGGCGTCGCTTCAGTAGGCTGAGACCCAGCATGTAGGACATCAACACCATGGTGGAGCGCTGCACGGCGGCGGCGGATTCGCGCATCTGCGCTACCGGGCTCCTGTAGAAGGCGGCGGCGATGGCACCGATACCGGATGCTGCCAGCGCCACGGAAGTGGCCGGCTGGTTGCCCGCGAGCGCCTGGCTCGCGGCAACGGCGAGGAGGAATAATCCCATGAGGAAGATGCAGATGCTCATGACCGTGGTCGCAAACGCTCCGCGGCGTAGGTAGCCGTACGTCTTCTCGAAGTACGCCTGGGCCGACATCGCACCGCGTTCGAAACTGTTCCCCGTGTGGGTGCGCCGATCCCCGCCGACCCCATCCGACATCTGACCGGCGTTCTCCGTGTTGAGCAGTATCAGGAGGTTCTTGAGATCGGTGCGCATCTCGGGCGTGATGTTGAGGTCGGCCGTCGTGCTCCCGTCGACGTCCTCTCGAAACTCGTCACGCAGCTTTGGTCGTTGCAGGAGCTGCCGGAGGGCTGTCGAGTACTCCTGCCAACTTCTGTCGCGCATCGAGTCATGTGTTGTGGTCATGTAATCGACAGGCGCATGAACCTATCGGCCTTCGCGTCGAAGTCGCTGACGTGGGCCGTTAGCTGCTTCTCAAGGCTAGCTGCCTTGCGCCTCATCTTGTCGAGCGCGGACGGTTCGGTGACCGGTCCGAGGGCCGTGAGGTCACTCAGCGCGTCGCTGTAGATGCGCGCGACCTCGGCCTCCCGGTCGTAGAGCGCGTGGGCGAACTCCTCGACGTCGTTGAGCTCACCGTCTGCGAAGGAGCCCTCCTGCCTAGCGGCCCAAGTCCGTGCGAGAAGCCCGGTGCCTAGCCCTTCCAATAGGTCGCACAGGCCCTCGAGTCGGAACGTCTCCGTGAGATTCTCCAGACGCAGGGCTTCCAAGACCTCATTCGCGTCCGCGATCGACTCTGCCCGTTGCAGCTTCTCCAGGCGGGCGATCACGATTTGGTGCGTGGCGACGAGAGTCTGGTTGATTACGCCGAGGAGCCGCTTTGATTTCTGGGCCGACCTATCTCCACGACTGAGCCCGTCGAGGACGTGGTCCTCAAACCGGCGGAAGCTTTCGAAGGGATCGGCCATCGCGCCTCCTCCGAGGCAACTTGTGCGATGGGAGCATCATCGCACCATAGGTCGCCGCGGTCCAGTGTTGAGCCCGAATCCAAACCTCCCCGTCCCCACGGGTCCCTCAACGAGCGCGGAGCGCATCAGTCAGCCCGTCCAGCTCGAGGACGTGGGCCGAAATACCGTGCGCGATAAACGTCATGGCGAGGACGTCAGCTCGGTCCGGGTCGTGAACGTCCGGACCGTCCCCCGTCTGCCGCTCCTCGTAGGCCTGCTGCTCCACGGGAACTCCTGGTTAGCCGGCCGTGTCGACGTCGGCGACCCACGCACCGGCCGGGCCGTCGAATGCTGCTCCCCCTGGCTGCTCCTATCCGTGTGCAGCCGCGTGAAGCGCTAACCAGGTGTAGCCAGGGGATAAGCGGCTCAACAAGGCGCAACCGACGCTACTTGACACAAGGCATATATGGGACATAACCAGGGCCAGCCGGGGGAGGCCCTTGCGTCAGGCCGCAAAGTCCCCGAACTCGGTCCCGCCCAGCCCGCTCGGTCAGGGTAGCTGCTCCCAAAGCGCATCGAACCGGTCGGCGAATGCCGTGGCCAGCGCCGGTTCGTCGAGGCGCACGCTCACCTCGTGGGTGCGTGCGATACTTCCACCGGCAGGCGACGACGAGCACGCCTTCAGCGATGAACTACCTCATGTTCACCCCCTCCGGCTTTAGCGCGCACGCAAGATCACGGCTAGGGAGGTCAGCAATGAGCGGACGAACGAAGCCCTGCGTCGGGCGGATCGAATCGTCACCGCCACGGAGCCCTGCCGGCCCTCAAGAGCTGGTACGACTGCTCAAGCGCGACTTCGGCGCCAGCGCCCCGCGCGGCCAAAAGAGACGCTGTTCACGGTCATGCGCGACGGCCTGCTGCAGCGCCGGATAGTCGCGTCCAGCGACGAGCCGCTCGCCCTCTCCTTTGACGGCTCTTCGGAAGTTCACGGGGTTGCAGGGGTGATGGTGGCCAGCTTGGTCCAGTCAGGACGACCGGCGTAGAGCAGCACGCGTACGCGCCAGTGCACGAAGTCGGTCATCCCGAAGGCGACGCGCTTGATCCGTTTCGCGAGGTTGTTGGCGGCTTCCGTGGGTCCGTTGGTGGCCCGTGAGCGGTGCCAGGCGGCGATCTGCGCTGCCCACCGGCGCAGGGTGCGTCCCAGCTGTTGGACCTCGGGCCCGTAGGCGGGGTCGGTGAGCGTGTCGGCCAGCTCGTTGGTCCACTCGAGGGCCACGTCGGGATCGTCGAGCTGATAGATCCCGCGCACGGCTTCCTTCGCGGTCCAGGCGTCGGCGACCTCCCCGCGAGGGTCACCGGCCCGCAGCAGTCCTTGCCGCCGTTGGCGGCCGTCGTCATCGAGCCGTTCGTCGGCGAGCACCAGCAGCTTGCGGGCCCGGTACAGGGGGTCCCGCTTGCGACCGCGATGTCCCAGTGTCTCGTTCTGCACCCTCCGGCGGGTGTCGTCGAGCCGTTCGTTGGCGATGCGGACCACGTGGAAGGGGTCGGCGACCTGGACCGCGTTCGCCAGCATCGTGTCGGCCACCAGCCGGTAGGCGCCCGACAGGTCCAACGTCACGTACCCGATCGCGTCGACCCACCCGGTGGGACGCTGCGCCAGCCACCGGCACGCCCCCAGGGCGTCGCGGCCCTCCACCACATCCAGCAGGCGCCCGTCCCCCACGATG
>JAHWKW010000036.1:3604-17598 GCA_019347675.1 Actinomycetota bacterium
CGGTCGACCAGATGCGCTGCCGCCACGGCCCGCGGCGGACGAACGAGGTCTCGTCCAACCCCAGCACCGTGACCGCCCCCACCCGCTCGGGGTCGTCCACCAGCGCCAGCCCGTAGGCGATCACCGCCCGGTTGACGGTGTGCCAGTCACAGCCCAGATCACCCGCCACCTCCGCGACGGTGCGGCCGTGCCGGCCGACCTGCTCGCACGCCCACCGGGCGGCACGGTCGGTGATCCCCCGGTTGCCCACCACGATGCGGTCATCGACCTGCATCCACGACCCGACCGGGCACGACCGGTGGGGGCAGCGCCAACGGACCTGCCGCCACACCAGCACCGTCGGCGTGCCGAAGCACGGCAGGTCCACCAGCCGTCGGCGGCGCGTCTCCTTGACCGTCGCCGTGGTGCCGCACGACGGGCACGCTGGCCGCGGTCCCGTCGACCGCACGTGCACCTGCATCGGTGCCGGCCAGCGCACCACACCCACGACCTCAACGTCGGACAGTCCGACCAGCAGCAGGCACATGCGCGTAGCATCGATCTCCACAGGGGCTCCCGTCGGTGGTGGCGTCGAACGCCTCCACTCTCGCGGAGCCCCTGTGCTCTACCCCGCAACCTCCACCGCGCTCACCGACCTACTCAGCCCCGCCAACTTCCGAAGCGCCGTCATGCTCTTCTCGGCCTCCGACGTGGACGCCGAGTTCCAGCGCATCAAAGCGCTCGGTGCCGAAGTCGTCGCCGAGCCGAATGAACCTGGCGGCAGCGATGGGATGCCAATCTGCTCCCTCGCCACCGGCAACTACTTCCAACTGGCGCCGCCTTGGGGCCCCAGCATCGACGTAGGAGAAGGGGGACAGCACCACCTGCGGTCATTTGCGAACTCGTCGTCGGTCAGCCACAGCATGCCCACTGAACGTCGTCTCCGTCAGCAGCAGCGCCAGACGATCCTCACAGGATTTCGGGCCCGGTCCGGCCGCACGTAGACGCACAGGGTGACGCGCGTCTCGCAGGCGCGACGAACCAGCGCCTCGATCCGGGCTTCGCAGGCCTCGAACACCCGCGCCTCCCCCCAATCGTCGATCACGAACCCCTCGAACTGCCCGTGCCGGTCGTACCGGAGATCGCCCACCTTGCCCTCGAAGCAGACTAGGTCGGCCCGATCCGGCGGCTGGGCATCGGACCCATCGGGGAAGCGCCGGCGCGCCGGCACGGCGGCCTGGTCGCCGCCGAGACCCTCGACCCGGTCGCCAATCGCACCGACGTAACGCTCGAAGACCGGCCACCAGCGGTCGCTGGGCGGGATGGCCTTCTGGATGGCGCGCAACAGCGAGAGCTTCCTGATCTCGAGCGGCAGGATGGCCGACGCGTGGTCGACGGGAATCCGGAACTCGATCCCGCCCATGACCAGCCGCGAGCGCCCTTCGACCTGTTGCACGGTCGCACGGTGCACGTCGCCGGCGACGACCCCCTGCGGTAGCCGAATCGAGATGAGCGACGGGATCGGCTTGCTCACCCCGCCCGGCACCGGGATGAAGGTAACGTCGCCGTAATAGGCGCGGATGGTGTGATCGTCGATCTTCTCGATCGGATTGCCGCTCGGACGCAAGCCCGCGAGGCGCAGGATGTCCTCGGCCGGGACGGAAGGGATGAACAGGTCGATGTGCGTTCCCGGCGGCAGGGTCTCCCACCAGATGATGAGCTCGTCGGACCGCAGCCGGCGTGCGGCCGCGCCCGCGGGCGGGACGGAGGGGGGCACGGCGGACTTGGACGGCTGGATCATCATCGTCGACGCAGCGGTCCGGCTCGCGTCGTTGCCCGGGTTGCTCGACATCTCCAGCACCAAGTTGCGCTGCGACAGGTTGTCGCTGGTGCCGGGCGTGTCGCCGAACGCGATGGGATCGTCCTCGAAGTAAATCTCCGAGACCAGGCACTGGTGGTAGTTGCGGATGAGGTCAAAGACCGAGTAGAGCGGTCCGCCCTGCTGCGGCGCCTCCGAGTAGGGCCCGTCGTTCGTCGGGTAGAGCGGGAAGTGGTGCTCATCCTGGTTGATGTCGAGCCAGGCGCCGAAGTAGCGCGTCGACTCCGTCGCCCCCTGCGCCGGGAGCGTGCGCCGGTTCAACGGATCCTCCTGCGCTGTGGCGCTCTGCGACGGGGTGTAGCGCGGGGCGGCGAAGAACGGGATCGAGATGATCTCGCCGGCGTTGCCGCCGGTCATGCCGAGCAGCGCAACGGTGTCGCGACCGTTAGCCCCCTTGACCTCGCGGCGGTAAGTGGTCCCGCTCGTCCACTCCAGCGCCGGCCCGACGGTGTTGAAGAGCCGGAACAGCACCCGCACGTCGGGCGCGGGCGTCGACACCGCCTTGTAGCGCACCTTCGCGACGGCGAAGTTGTAGACAGCCTCGCCGTCCAGCGTGGTCGCAAGCTCCAGCGTTGCGGCCTCCTGGCCCAGGGCGAGCTGGCTTCGGAACGGGTGCTCGGCGCTGTCAGTCTCCGCCTCGAACGCGGGGATCAGCTTGTCGAGGAACGTCTCGGGGGTGTCGCCGGCGGCAAACTGGGTCGTCCCCACGAACCCACCCGGGCGAATCTGGAAGACGCGCAGGTCCTGGCTTAGCCACTGCGGGTCGCCGTCCTTCATGTACGGGTTCGGCGCCTTGACCAGCCGCAGCTCACCCTGACACGTCTCACCGCCGAGGGTCGCGCGGATGATGACACGCTGGTCGGTGCCGCCGAAGGTGAACGCGTCGAGATTGGCGAAGCGGACGTCGTAGCGGAAGGTGAAGCGCTGGGCGACGTCGGCGTTGACGGTTCCGCTCTCGAAGTTGGTGCTTCCGAGGCGCACCGACATGCCCGCCGGGGTCGGACCGCCGGGCGAGCCGATGCCGAGGGTCACGTCGGGCTCGGCGCCGGGCACGCCGAGCTCACCGGCGCGGAAGCCGTCGAAGTGGAAGAAGACGGCGTCGGGGAAGACCGCCAGGCCGCCAGTCGGCTCGAGCAGGGTCGCCTCAACCTCGAGCTGCGAGAAGGTGTTGCGCTCGAGCCCGATCTCGCAGTCGAGGTGCGCGAGACGGACGAAGGCGGCCTGATGGCACGGCCGGTCGCTGCCATCGATCACCCACATCATGTAGGGGCCGGGCGGCGCGATGGCGCCGTGCGGCGGCGAGGTGATCTCAAGGGTGTTGCCCTGCTGGCTGAACGCGAGCCCGACATAGCGCTGGTCGGAGTCGAAGCTGTGGGTCATCGACCCGCAGCGCATCAGCGCCACGCGCTCGATGTCACGGTCGACCTGCACCGTGAAGGTGCGGTTATAGCCGACGAGGCTCGGCGCGCCGGAAAGGGTCGGGCGCGACTGGCCGATGTAGCCAGGCTCGTAGCGCTCGATGCGCAGCTCTTCCGCGAACTCCCCGCTTCCCGTCGACCCGGCGGTAAATACGCGGCCGTCGGGCATGAGCAGCGCGGTGAAGTGGTAGCCGCGCCCCACGGTCGCCTCGTCGTCGGCGTCGTCGAGGGGGACCCATTCCTCCTGGCCGGAGAACTCGCCCGTCTGCCAGTTGATCCCGGGGTCGTAGAGTTCGGGTCGTCGCACCGCCGTCGTGACGTCGTCGTCGGTATCGCGTCGCCAGCCGCCGACGAGAAGCACTCGGCCGGTCGGCAGGAGCACCGCGCAGCCGTTCTCGCGATCCGCGCCCGCCGCCGGCCCAGTGCGATTACTCGTCGTGGTCCAGGTGGGGTCCGCCACGTCGGCGTCGATGCGGAACGCGGTCGGGTCGGGGCTGTTCACGGCGAGGATACGCGCGCGGTACGCCGGCGGCTGCAGCGGCAAGAGCACCGACGTTCCCCTGCTGCCGCGGCTGTAGTAGCCGGGCAGCGCGGTGGTGTTCACGTCGTCGCCGGTCCAGAAACCGGTGTAGGGATCGAAGAAGCGCTTCGTGCCGCCGTTGCCGGCGGTGTCGGTGAAAAGCCGCCCGTTGGGCATCAGGCGAAAGCGGGGGTAGCTGTCCGTGTTCACGCCGTTCGGCGCCGTGATGTCGAAGTTCATCAGCGCCCAGGTGTCGGTTCCGGGTGCGTAGCGCTCGGGCGTGTTGTTGTTGTGGCGGCCGTTGTAGGTATCGGTGTCCGATGGATGCCCGGCAGCGGCGAAGACTTGGCCGTCCGGCAGCGTCACCAGCGTCGGATACCAGCGTCCGCCGCCCTGGGACTGGCTGCCGGGCTGGAAGTTGAGGTCCCGCACGCGCTTCCAGGTCCGCGCCTGCGGCTGGTACACCCAGACCGCGCGCTCGCCGTCGTAGTGCTCGTCGTGCAGGCCCGCGTGCTCCTCGGGCCATCCGATCGTGCCGCCGGCGCACAGCCACCGACCGTCCGCCAACCACGCCTGCCCACAGCAGAACGCGTTGGTGAGGGGCGCGTTCAGCCCCTCCGCGTCGAGGTCGGTGGCGAGGTTGACGCTTTCGAGAATCACGTCGTCATCGATGTCGTAGATCTGCCAATACGTGACCGGGTCCGACACCGGCGCATGGCCGGCCCAGTCGCCCATGCACATGATCTGCCCCCGCGCCCCGGTCGGCAGGAGCGCCGCGTGGATCGCGACCGTGTCGGTGCTCGTCGTAACGGGGATCCAGCCCATGCCACCCACTCCTCGCGAATACTGCCGGCCGATACATCTCAAGTTTCTTCTAAGAGGACGACCCCCCTTGAGAGCTAATGAGGAACGCTGCAGCGGTCAGCACCCACTCACTTGTCCGTAGCGTGGAGCCGAGACCGAGAAGCGATCTCTCCAACTTGATCTCTCGTGTCGTCGGTGGCTTGGATGCGGGTACTACGCGGTTGGGCATTTGCTCTTCTCCTTCGTCGGTCGTGGCCGGATGGGGCCCCCGTTCGTTGAACCAGAGACCTGAGGGGCTGTAGGGGCGTCTCAGCCCTCCTGGCGCAGGGAATTGGCCACCCACGCGTCGCGCACCCACTGGGCCAGCCCGGGGGCCAGATCCTCGTATGTCTTCGTGAACCGCGAGTCGGCAACGTACATCTCGCCGAGCTCTCGGTGCAACGCGGTCGGGCAGTCGTAGAACCAGCGGCAGATGTGCTCACGATGCTCCTCAGCCAGGTCCATGGCGTGGGAACTGTCAGGCGCGTGGCCGGCTTGCAGCGCTTCCACTAGCCTCCGGTTGTGGTCGTCGACCTCCGTCTTCATGCGTTGCCATTCGGTCTTCGAATAAGACGACGCGCGATGCTGCGACTCGCGGTAGGCGTCGGTGTCGCCCCAGTGCTCCTCGACCTCGTCGGCGTACGGGGACGGGTCGTGTTTGCCGAAGACCTCGAACAGCTCCTCGGGCTCGAGTTGGATCCCCAGCTTGTGTGCTTCCATGGTCTTCTCCAAAGCGGTGATCATGCGGGTGAGCTCCTCACGGCGGTCGCACAGGAGCTTGTGTTGGCGGCGGAGGTAGTCGATCGGGTCGATGTTGGGGTCATCCAGGAGCGCCGCGATCTTGTCCAGGCGCACGTCGAAGCCCCGGTAGGCGAGGATCCGTTGGAGCCGTTCGAGGTCACGGCGGTCATACAGCCGGTAGCCGGCGTCGGAGCGGCCGCTCGGCGCCAACAGGCCGATGTCGTCGTAGTGGTGCAGCGTGCGCACCGTCACACCCGCCAAGCGGGCCACTTCACCGACCGTCCAACCCACGACCATCACCTCCCTCACGGAGTACGGTAGGGCCTCACGCCACGGGAGGGTCAAGGCCTGGATAAAGCGGCTCTTCGGAAGTTCACGGGGTTGCAGGGGTGATGGTGGCCAGCTTGGTCCAGTCAGGACGACCGGCGTAGAGCAGCACGCGTACGCGCCAGTGCACGAAGTTGGTCATCCCGAAGGCGACGCGCTTGATCCGTTTCGCGAGGTTGTTGGCGGCTTCCGTGGGTCCGTTGGTGGCCCGTGAGCGGTGCCAGGCGGCGATCTGCGCTGCCCACCGGCGCAGGGTGCGTCCCAGCTGTTGGACCTCGGGCCCGTAGGCGGGGTCGGTGAGCGTGTCGGCCAGCTCGTTGGTCCACTCGAGGGCCACGTCGGGATCGTCGAGCTGATAGATCCCGCGCACGGCTTCCTTCGCGGTCCAGGCGTCGGCGACCTCCCCGCGAGGGTCACCGGCCCGCAGCAGTCCTTGCCGCCGTTGGCGGCCGTCGTCATCGAGCCGTTCGTCGGCGAGCACCAGCAGCTTGCGGGCCCGGTACAGGGGGTCCCGCTTGCGACCGCGATGTCCCAGTGTCTCGTTCTGCACCCTCCGGCGGGTGTCGTCGAGCCGTTCGTTGGCGATGCGGACCACGTGGAAGGGGTCGGCGACCTGGACCGCGTTCGCCAGCATCGTGTCGGCCACCAGCCGGTAGGCGCCCGACAGGTCCAACGTCACGTACCCGATCGCGTCGACCCACCCGGTGGGACGCTGCGCCAGCCACCGGCACGCCCCCAGGGCGTCGCGGCCCTCCACCACATCCAGCAGGCGCCCGTCCCCCACGATGACGGTCGACCAGATGCGCTGCCGCCACGGCCCGCGGCGGACGAACGAGGTCTCGTCCAACCCCAGCACCGTGACCGCCCCCACCCGCTCGGGGTCGTCCACCAGCGCCAGCCCGTAGGCGATCACCGCCCGGTTGACGGTGTGCCAGTCACAGCCCAGATCACCCGCCACCTCCGCGACGGTGCGGCCGTGCCGGCCGACCTGCTCGCACGCCCACCGGGCGGCACGGTCGGTGATCCCCCGGTTGCCCACCACGATGCGGTCATCGACCTGCATCCACGACCCGACCGGGCACGACCGGTGGGGGCAGCGCCAACGGACCTGCCGCCACACCAGCACCGTCGGCGTGCCGAAGCACGGCAGGTCCACCAGCCGTCCGCGGCGCGTCTCCTTGACCGTCGCCGTGGTGCCGCACGACGGGCACGCTGGCCGCGGTCCCGTCGACCGCACGTGCACCTGCATCGGTGCCGGCCAGCGCACCACACCCACGACCTCAACGTCGGACAGTCCCACCAGCAGCAGGCACATGCGCGTAGCATCGATCTCCACAGGGGCTCCCGTCGGTGGTGGCGTCGAACACCTCCACTCTCGCGGAGCCCCTGTGCTCTACCCCGCAACCTCCACCGCGCTCACCGACCTACTCAGCCCCGCCAACTTCCGAAGCGCCCCTTTGACGTGGCCACCCATACCCCACATCTTGCCGTATAGGAGGAGGGAGGGGACCGCCTACCCCCTTCAGCTTATTCTTACGACGACCCCGCGATGCGTGCCTTGGCGCGGTTAAACTTGGCGAGGACATCCGGGTCCAACTCGAATCCGGGTACGAAGATTTTCTTCGCCGCTTCGCCCTGCTTCCCCAGCTCGGGCAGATGCCGGGCGGTCGCGTAGGCGATGATGTTCGCGATCAGGAACTCGGCGTCGCTCTCCCAGTCGCCGTCCAGTAGTTCTAAACTCGACGGGACCGGCTCGAACTTCGTCACAGTATCTTCTTTTCCCATAGTAATGATCAGCCCGACAATGGCGAGGATCTCTCCGGCGGTTTCGAACCACTCTTTGAGGATGTCCATCGTCGATTTGATATTAATTTCCAGGTCCTCGACCTCGCCGTCCTTCGTGACTCTACATGTGTAAAAGCACTGGTCGTCAGGGCGGAAGCGTTTGCGGTGCGACAGGTGACGACCGTCACCACCGTCTATCTTCAAACCGTCGGATGTCTTCGACACGCTGATTTTCTTCACGTTGAAGTCATGCCCGAACTTCGTCCACTCGACATCCTTCAGCTCCGGTCCGTCGAGCGCCGCCTTCATGGCTTTTTGGAAGCCCTCGCGATTGATCATGGCACCCCCCTTTGTAGGTGCTGCCTTCCCGCTCCCGCACCCAGCTGGGTCCTAGCTGCTGTGTTCGCGGTAAGCGGACCGGCAGACAGTTCGCGAGGCAACACGGGCGGCGTAAGAAGAACGTAAGAAGGATGCGGAAGGGTGGTCGCGTGGCGGTCTCTCGTTGCTGAGGTCGGCGCCGTTGGCTCACGCGGTGTTGTCCTACCGGGGGAGGCCGTGGGAGACTGCTCTTCACGGAGGGGCAGATGGCGGCACGGATCTCGCTTGCGGGGCGCATTGCCGTGGCGGTCGACACCCACCAGGTCGACGAGCGGGCCTTGCCGGGTAGCCAGGCACGCGTGGTGCTGGCCCTGCTGGTCTGTGAGCGGCACCGGCCCGTGTCCCGCGATGAGCTTGCCGACAACCTGTGGCCAACCGAGCGTCCAAACACGTGGGAAACGGCGCTGCGTGGTGTGGTGCGGCGGGTGCGTGGCTTTTTGGTTTCGGCGGGGTTGGGAGACGCTGCAGATGGTGCGGGCTTCGGCCGGTGCCTACCGGGTTTACCTGGCTGAAGACCTGCAGGTGGATATCGAACAGGCAGCGGCGGGCACGGACAGGGCTGAATGCGCTCTCGTCGCGGGGGAGCCTGCAACGGCGGGGCAGCTGGCTGCTCAAGCCCGGGCGGTCCTGGGGCGTCCGCTGCTGCCGGGGGTGGAGGCCCCGTGGCTGGACGGTAAGCGACGGGAGCTGTCCCGTCTGCTGCTGCGGGCGCTGGAAATTCTGGCGGAGGCGCGGCTGGTCTCGGGCGAGTACGGGCATGCTGTGGCCGCCGCGGAGGAGGCCGTCACGCTCGACCCGTTCCGCGAATCGTCACATCGTTTGTTGATCCGAGCCCATCTCGAGGCAGGCAACGGAGCGGCGGGTCTGTGGGCCTACGAGCGCTGCCGCCAGTTGCTGGCCGAGGAGCTCGGGGTTGACCCCGCCCCGGAGACCCAGGCGCTTCATGCCGTGATGCTGCGGGCTGGCGCTGCGCTCGAACCGGTCGCGCCTGTGCCCCGGACGTCCTCTGTGACCGCACGCTCAGCGAAGGTGTGTCCCTATCGGGGGTTGCAGACCTTCGAGGAGGCAGACGCCGAACACTTTTTCGGTCGCGACGCGGACGTCTCCCGCCTGCTCGAGCGCCTCGAGGCCAGCAAATTCCTCGCCGTGCTCGGGCCCTCCGGCAGCGGCAAGTCCTCGCTGGTGCGGGCGGGGCTGATCCCCGCTCTGCGCCAGGGGGCCCTGCCGGCGTCCGACACCTGCGCGGTACGGGTCCTGCGCCCAGGCTCTGAGCCGATCAAGACGCTCGCCCGCGAGCTCACCAGACTCGACCCCAGCCTCGATGAGCCGGCGACGGCGAGGCGGCTGTTCGAGGACGACCGAGCGCTCCACCGGACGGTCGAGGCCGCCGCGGACGCGGGGTCTCCGCGGGTCGTGTTCGTCGTCGATCAGCTGGAGGAGGTCTTCACCCTGTGCGTCGACGAGGAGCAGCGGCGGGCCTTCCTCGATGCGTTGGCCACCGCTGGAACGGCGCCACTCGGGCGGGTCATGGTGATCGCCACCTTGCGGGCAGACTTCTATCCGCGGCTGGCCGACCATCCTCGATTAGCCGATCTGGCCTCGTCACACCAGTTTCTGGTCACGCCCATGGACGAGGTGGGGCTGGCCGAGGCAATCGTGGGACCGGCTCGGAAGGTGGGGCTGAGGCTGGAGGAGGGCCTGCCCGAGACCATCTTGCGCGACGTGGCCCGACAGCCGGGATCGCTGCCGCTGCTGGGCCATTGTCTGCTGGAACTGTGGGAGCGCCGAGCCGACGGCACGCTCACCGTGGGGGCCTACCGAGACGCCGGAGGGGTGGAGGGCGCCCTCGCCGGTCGGGCCGAAGCGGTCTACCTGAGTCTTTCACCCGACGAGCAGCTGGTGACCCGACGGGTCCTGCTGCGGCTGACCCAGCCGGGTGAGGGATCGCACGACACCCGCCGCCGCGTGTCGTTCTCGGAGCTGCCAACTCAGCCCCAGGAGTGCGAGACGGTGGAGACGGTGGTCGACAGGCTCACCGAGGCACGGCTGGTTACAACGGGGGGGACCCTACCCGCGACCGCTGGGTGGAGGTGTCCCACGAGGCCCTGATCCGCGGCTGGCCACGGTTGCAACGGTGGGTCGAGGAGGACCGCGGGGGCCTGCGGGTCCACCGTCGGCTAACCGCAGCTGCCGCTGAGTGGGAGCGGTTGGGCCGCGACGAGGGCGTGCTTTACCGGGGAGCTCAGCTCGCGGAGGCAACGGCCTGGGAGCAACGTCATCCCGACGCTGCCAACCCGCTCGAACGCGCCTTCCTTGAGGCGGGCCTCACGGCTGAGGAGTCGCAGCGACGACGTCGGCTGCGCCGCCTGCACTTGGTAACCACTGCGCTTGCCGTGGGGATGATCATCGTCTCAGGACTGGCCGTGACTGCGTCACGGGAGCGGAACCGCGCCGAGGAGCAGCGGCGACTGGCACTGTCACGGCGGGTGGCCGCTGAGGCCGTCAACCAGTTGTCGATCGAGCCGGCTTTGGGTTTGGCCCTGGCTGTGGAGGCGGTCGAGGTGGCATCTACCCGAGAAGCCGTTGCCGCGCTACGGCAGGCTCTGGTGACCCCCCATCCACGACTTGAGCTGCCCGGCGGCCGGCAGGACTTCACGCTTGATCCGACGGGGAGTCAGGTCGTCGTGGGCGACGAGGACGGCATGGCCCGTGTGTGGGACCTACAGACCGGCGCCGTGCTGCAGGTGCTCGAGGGCCACGCCGGGAAGGTGATCGTGACGTCGTTCAGCCCCGACGGACGATGGCTTGTGACCACCGACGAGCAAGGGGCCCGCATATGGGACGCCGCGAGCGGGTCGCTGCTCCACGTCCTCGGTCACGGCAGGGGCGTCTACGGGGTGTCGTGGAGCCCCGACGGCCAGCAGATCGTCACGGCCAGCTTCGAGGATGTCATCCGCGTGTGGGATGTGGCCACCGGCCGCCAAAGCACGACGATCGGGGCGCCGACGGCCGTCTCGTTTGCGCACTGGACCCCGGATGGCGAGGCGGTGCTCGCCTGGAGCGCCATGGACCCGCAGCTTTACCTGTTCGACGTCTCAACCGGAAAACAGCTGGCCGTCTTACAAGGTCATGACGACGCCGCCGTCGATGCCCGGGTCAGCCCCGACGGCCAGTACGCGGTCAGCGTCGGGTTGGATTCCACGGCTCGGATTTGGGACCTTCGAGCGGGCAAGGAAGTCGCGGAGCTGGACGAATTCAGCACACAGGTGTGGACGGCGAGATTCAACACTGACGGGAGCCTCATCATCGTCGGTGACGCCGCCGGCACCGTCAGGGTCGCCGAGGTCCCAACCGGACGCACCAGGTTTGATCTCCGCGCCCACACCGACGCCGTCGTCGGTGCTGAGTTCAGTCCTAGCGGCGCCGTAGCCGCCACGGTAAGCGCCGATGGAACGGCGCTAGTGTGGGACGTCGATACTGGCCAAACCCGGGAGATCCTCAAACTCAACGGTGCTGCGCCGCTGGGCCTCGAGGCGCGAACCGTGATTTTTACCCCCGACGGGCAGCGCTTGCTTACCCGGGCTGCGACGGTTCAGGTCTGGGACGTGCCCGCCGGCCCTGACATGGTCCTACGGGGGCACGAGACGTATGTGGGCGCGCTCGCCTTGTCCCGCGACGGCAAGCTGCTGGCGACCGGCAGCCAAGATGGGACCCTGCGCGTCTGGGACATGTCCAACGGCGACGACCTGTGGACCCGCGAGCTCGCGGAGAGCCAAATATCGGCGGCCTCATTCAGCCCCAACGGCGGGCTGCTGGCAACGGCGAACCCGATCCCACCAGCGATTAACGAACGGACGGTGCCCCCGACCATGTGGGACGTGTCCACGGGAGGGCGCGTGCGTCACCTGCCGGTTCCGGCGCCGACCCATCCTCCCTGCCCGCTTGTCTGCCAGACTTCCTTTGTGGCGTACAGTCCCGACGGCACCACGCTGCTGACCGCTGGGCAGGAAGGGGTGGTCCGACTGTGGGATCCAGCCACAGGAGAGTTGCTCCGGGCCCTGCAACCAGCCAACCGGCAGCTGCGCGCGATCTCCTCCAGCCCCGATAGCCGGTGGATCGCCGGCGCCGGCTGGCGGACCGTGCCCGTCTGGGATGTGGCCACCGGCGAGCTAGCCCGCATCCTGCCTGCCCACGGCATAGGGGTAGCATTCAGCCCCGCCGGAGACCTACTTGCCGTAGCCGGCGACGACGGCGTCGCCAGCATCTGGGAGCCGGCAACCGGCCATGTGGTGGGCGAGCTCCGTCACCCCTCGGCGGTGGCAGGTGTGGCGTGGAGCCACGACGGCCGCTTCGTGCTCACCGCAGCCGGGGACGGAGCCCACCTGTGGGACGTGGCGTCACAACAGCAGATCCAGGAGTTCACCGGCCACGGAGGTGCAGGATCCGTGGCTTTCGCCCGCGACGGTTTGGTTGTCGTTGCTACCGCCGACGGCACCGTCCACTTCCATCGCTGCGCAGTGTGTGGCTCGGATGAAGACCTGCTCCAGATGGCGCGCGACCGGATCATCCGAGAACTCTCACCGGTCGAGCGGCAACGGTTTCTGCATGAGGTAGGAGACCGATAACCGGCCACTGGTTGTCTCGCTTTCGACCGTTGCTTTGGTCGCGGCGAAGCCTGTCGCCGACTCGCGCACCACGGCCTTCCGAAGAACCCCGAGTCACGCCACGTGAAATCGTCGTCGCTGACCGTAACCCCAGCTGTGGCGTGGACGCTAACGCCCTTGCCGGGCAAGTCGCTCGGGCACGAAAGATCGCACCAAGGAGGCATAGCGTCCGGGTGTCGGGCGACCGACCCCCAAGCGCGCGCCACCTGGGGAGGCAGTCGGGATGCGGTACACCGGTAACGACAACGACGAACTGTTGACCCCCGCAGAGGTCGCCAAGCGGTTCGGCGTCAACCCCAAGACCATCACCCGGTGGGCGGACGCCGGGAAGCTCACCGCCATCCGCACGCTCGGCGGCCATCGCCGCTACCGCGAGTCGGAGATCGACGCTCTGATCGAACAGCACGCCGAACCCCGCCAGGAACGGGGACGCGACCAGCACCCGTTTCGGACAAGGAGAGGACCCCGCCCCTAGGGCCGGCGTGCGGGCTGAGCAAGAGAGCGTCGTGCTTCTCCCCGAGCTCGATGACCTATCCCACCTCGCCGCGGACCCGCTGGCCTGCACACTCCGCCGAGCTGCGCATCGCCTCAACATCCAATGGTGGGCAACGTTCGGACTCCCCGTTACCGGAGGTTGCGCGTCAGCCGGCGCTTGGCGCGCGCAGGCCCATCGCGGACAAGCCGGCGCTCCCAACGGCCATCGGGTGGGGCGCAACTCCCGCGGTTGGTCGGAGCCGCGGTCGAGTGCTGTGCCGTGGCGTTCAGGCAGCCCCTGCGCCGGCTTCAACCTGAGTGAGCCGCATTGCGAGTCGGCTAGTGCTAGTTCAGCCCCGGCCTGCTCGAGGAGTGCCTCTCCTCGCGGCCGCGACGCCCCGCGCTGACACCGCCCGCCGGCGGAGGAAGCCCGCCGCGGGCCGCGATCAACGACGCGCCTTCTCCGTGGCGCCGGGGACGACGGTCTGGCACGGTTGTAGATACGACGAACGGGGAGCTGACGTCGGTGAATCCAGACCTCCTGACATAGCGGGCTGAATCTTTGGAATTCTGCCTCAAATGCTCGACTTCACGTCCCAAATGCGGGATAATCTACGCAGAGTTTCAGCCTGGATTGCGTGGAGGGGTGGTGGGGTCGACGATGGTGGCGTCGCCGCGAGTGTGGGAGCCGCCGTTGCCGCTGTCGCCACCGTGTTCGATCCCGGTCGCGCCTGGGGTGGACCTGGTCGAGACCGACGAGGGCGGCCAGGTCTGGCTCAACGGGATGATCAGCTTCGTGTGGGCGGCCGACGACGAGGTGGGCCGGCGGCTGGCCGCGGTCAGCCTGGTCGAGACCAAGGCGGCGCGCCAGCGGCAGGTCGCCGCCGCGTTCGGGGTCGACGAGACCACGGTGTGGCGCTGGCGTCGTGATCGCGACCAGGCGGGGGTGGCGGGGCTGGTGGGTGAGCGTCCCGGCCCTCGGGGTG
>JAHWKW010000037.1 GCA_019347675.1 Actinomycetota bacterium
CAAACCGTTCGTGTGGACCAAGACCAGCGAAGAGATCCTGGGGTCGATCGGCCGCTACTGCGGCGACATACTCCAAGCAACCGGCACCGAACAATAATGCAGCGCTTCAATCGGACAGGACACTAGGAGCGGATGGTCGAGCTCGGCTACGCGCTGTCCTGCGAGGAGCACCGACCGTCAGATCTGGTCGCGAACGCCCGCCGCGCCGAGGAAGTTGGTTTCGGGTTCGCGCTGATCTCCGATCACTTCCATCCGTGGCTCGACGCGCAAGGTCAGAGCCCGCTCGTGTGGAACGTCGTCGGGGCGATCGCACAGGTGACCGACGCGCTCATCGTCGGCACGGGCGTCTCCTGCCCGACGATGCGCGTGCATCCGGCGATCGTCGCACAGGCGGCGGCGACGTCGGCGGCGATGCTTCCGGGCCGGTTCTTCCTGGGCGTCGGTAGCGGCGAGCGCCTCAACGAACACGTCACCGGCGCCACGTGGCCCGCCACCGACGTGCGTCATGACATGCTCGAGGAGGCCATCGGGATCATCCGGGCGTTGTGGACCGGCGACATGGTCACCCACCGTGGCCGTCACTTCACGGTCGAGGACGCCCGTCTGTACACACTGCCCGACGAACCCCCGCCGCTGGCGGTCGCTGCGAGCGGCCCATCCGCCGCCGAGCTCGCGGGGCGACTCGGCGACGCCCTCGTCGGCCTGGCTCCGAGTTCGGACGTCATCGAAACGTTCCGCCAGGCCGGCGGCGACGGCAAGCCGCGGTACGGCCAGATCACCGTCTGCTGGGCGGAGTCGGAGGACCAGGCGGTCCGCACGGCGATGGAGCACTGGCCGCAGATCGGCCTCAAGAGCGACGAGAACACCGAGTTCCGCACCCCGAAGCAGTTCCAGCAGGCCGTCCAGCTGGTCACCGAGGATCGCTTGACGCAGCTGGTGGCGTGCGGCCCCGACCCCGGACGCCACCTCGAGATGATCGACCGTTTCAGCGACGCGGGTTACGACCACGTCTACCTGCACCAGGTGGGACCCGATCAGGAAGGCTTCCTGCGGTTCTCCGAGCGGGAGCTGCTCCCGCGCCTCTCGTAGCGGTGGCCTGTCGCCGCGGCCGGAGGGCTCGACCGATCTTCGCCCGCCGTTTCGCGCCGTCACCGTGGATGCTCCCGGCTTCTCCTCACGTCCTCGGCGTCGCCGTACGCGGCTGACCACGTCAGCACGGAGCGGCAGTAAGGTCGCGCGTTCGGAGGGGCCGGCACGAAGACAGGACAGCCCGTGGCGACGTCGGATCAGGTGGCGGCTGGGGAGGTCGCTCCCCCGGCTGCACAGCGGCTGACCCTGCGGCACCTGTCGGATGTGCGGTCGGTCCGGGAACAGCTGGCCGAGGACGTCCGCACCGGCTTGATGGGCCCGCGCAAGGCCCTGCCTCCGAAGTACTTCTACGACGCGCGGGGCAGCGCCCTGTTCGAGCGCATCACCGGACTCCCCGAGTACTACCTCACCCGCGCCGAGGCCGAGATCCTCCGTGCACAGGCCCACGACCTCGTCCGTGAGATCCGCCCGGTCGAGCTGGTCGAGCTCGGGTCCGGTTCGTCGCGGAAAACCCGTCTGCTGCTCGACGCCATGCACGACGTCGGGACAGGTTCCCGCTACGTGGCCCTTGACGTCAGTGAGGCTGCGCTGCGGGACGCGGCCGACCGGCTCACCGCCGACCTCCCGTGGCTCACGGTGGACGGGCTGGTGGGTGACTTCCGCCGTGATGTTCCCGCGATCCCGCGTAGCGGGCGACGCCTGCTCGTCTTCCTCGGCTCGACGATCGGGAACCTCAACCCCGGCGAACGTGCCGCGCTCCTCGAGCAGGTCGCGCTCGCGCTCCACCGCGACGACCACTTCCTGCTGGGCGTGGACCTGGTCAAGGACCCCTCGGTCCTGCGGGCGGCCTACGACGACCGGGCCGGCGTGACGGCTGCCTTCAACTGCAACCTGATCTCCGTCCTGAACCGCGAACTCGGCGCGGAGCTGCCTTTGGATGCGTTCGAACACGTCGCCCGGTACGACGAAGACCGCGCCAGCATCGAGATGTCGCTCCGTGCATCGCGGGAGATCAGCGCCAGGTTCGCTGACCTCGGGATCACGGTGACGTTCACGGCCGGCGAGGAACTGCACACCGAGAGCTCGTACAAGTTCACCCGGAGCCAGGTCGTGGCGGAGCTGAGCGGGGCCGGGCTCCGGCTGCAGCGGTGGGAGACCGACCGCCGCGCCCGCTTCGCGCTCGCCCTCGCGCGGCCGGAGCAGTCACGGACCTCCAAAGCTTCCGTTCGTTAGCGGCCGGAGACGATCCCGCGTCGTCCGCGACTAGCCGACCGCGGGTTCACGACGACAGCAGCACATCGACGGGTCGGCCGGTCCGCTCCTGCAGGTGGTACAGCCGTCCCGTCTGGCGTGCCGTTTCGCACACGTGGCGGGTCATCACGTTGGACACGGCCGCACCAGCGGCGGCACCCAAGAGTGGGACGAACGCCAGGGCGCGCCGCCGGGCGACGCGGCGGATGGCTTGTTCGGCGACCTCGATCACGGCTCGTGGCCCGAACTGATCCGCGATCACGCGGCCGACGTCGCCGTCCCCGCCGGTGGATGCGGCGCCGACGGCGGCGACCAGCTCACGGCGGCGGACGCCGGGATCGCGCTCACCGGCGGCCAACACCGTCCGGATGCCGATGGCGCGCCGCCGGGGCGCCGGGACGCCGTACAGCTGCAGCACGCCAACCGACGCTCGCGTCAACCCGACCGTCGCAGCGGCCACGTCCGTCGTCACGGCCAGGACGGCCGCGAGCAGGTTCGTCGACACAGCACCCGCCGCCGCACCCTGCACCGACAGCGCGCGCGTCACGCGTTGCTGGTAGCGGTCGGCCTCCGCATCGGCGCGAGCCAGCAGATCCGCCGGCGGCTCACTCGGCAGACGCGGTTCCGGCGACGCGGGGGAAGCGTCCAGCCGTTCGAGCCGGTCGAGTAGCTCATCGGTGGCGCGGCGAACGGCATCCCGCACCGGCGGCGCATCCAGAACCCGGTCGACAGCCGCCCTGCTCACCCCCGAGACCGTGCCCAGCACCCGCTCCGCCAGCCCAGGCTCGCCCTCCAGCCAGGCCGCCACATCCGCGAGCACCATCCGGTCGTACTCGCCCAGACGCCCGTCGGCCTGCTGATCAGACGTGGTCACCTCGAACCCCCCGCCGGTCCGTCCGAGGTCACCGCCTGGGCATCAGCACCCAACCAGCGGGCCGGTGATCGCTACCCGCAGTGTCACGTGGTCTGCGTGCGTGTCGCGGCGACCTCTGGAATCCTCGCCGGCACGGTAGTCCACTCTCGCCCGCCGCAGCGGACACACGGCCATGGCCCGCCACGACACGCCGCCGACCGGCATAGGATCGGGATCGACCGCGGCGCGCACGTCGACTCCAAGCTCGCTGTCGAGGCGTCCCGCCCGCGGAGAACCTCCATCAGGAGAGCCGGTTGCGCCACCCGTACGTGGTGATCGTGGCGGGCCTCTTGGGCTTGTTCCTGGCCTCGTTCGCAGTCGTTGAGGCGCTCGAGGTGCCGCTGCTCACCGACCCCGGACCTTGGCTCGACGCGCCCGGGTTGTTGGCCGCAATGCTCGGCGTCGGGCTGCTGGTCGCAGACGTCGCCCTACCCGTGCCGTCGAGTGGCGTGATGGTGGCACACGGCGCACTGTTCGGGGTGGCCGTGGGTGCGGCACTGTCACTCACCGGCGGCGTGGGAGCCACGCTGGTCGCCTTCGTCGTCGGCCGCCGCGGTCAACGGCTCGTCGACCGGATCGTCGCAACCGACCAGCAGCAGCGGGCGGAGCGCCTGCTGGCCCGCTACGGCCTGCTCGCGATCGTGGTGACGCGACCCGTGCCGATGCTGGCCGAGACCACCGCCATCGTCGCCGGTACGTCGCGGTTGCGGCTCGGTCCCGCGCTGCTGGCCGGAGCGGTCGGCAACCTCGTCCCCGCTGCGGCGTACGCGGTCACGGGAGCCGTCGCCGCCAGCTTCGTCAACCAGACCGCGGTGTTCTTGCTGGTCGTCGCGGTCGCGGTGCTGTTCTGGTTCGCCGCCCGACGGGCCGAGGACCGTCTGATGATCGCCGCTGCCGGCGATCGTGCGTCTGGAGCATGATGACGATCTGCACGAGGGGGCTTCACATGGCGCCAGACCCGATCCACCCACAGCGTTGAACGACGAAGTCGCCGCTTACGCTGCTCTGGAGGTCGTGGCCACAGGGTTCGACTTCCCGACGAGCCTGGCCTTCGACGAGCAAGGCGCCGCGTACGTCGCCGAGGCAGGGTTGCCCTTCGCGGGCGCAGCGCCCGGCGGGCGGGTCTGGCGGCTGCGAGGTGACGGGGAGCGCGACCTGCTCGTCGAAGGCTTGCGTGCCCCGGTCAACGGCCTGACGTTCCACGCCGGTGCCCTGTTCGTCTCCGAGGGCGGCCATCCGGCGCGGATCAGCCGCCTGAACGTCGCCGACGGCAGCCTCGCCGCGGTGGTCGAGGACCTGCCGGGTCCGGGCAACTACCACACCAACACGACCGTGGTCGGGCCGGACGGGCGGCTCTACTTCAGCCAGGGAGCGCTGACCAACACGGGCATCGTCGGGCTCGACGCCTACGAGGTGGGTTGGCTCGGGCAGTTGCCTCACGCCCACGACATCCCCGGCTTCGACCTGGTCCTAAGCGGTGAGAACGCCGTGACGCCGAACCCTCTCGGTGACGGAGGTGAGGCGGTCACCGGGGCGTTCGTGCCCTTCGGCACGCCGACCACCGCCGGGCAGAGGATCCCTGCCGGACTGCCGGCGACCGCAGCGGTGATGCGGTGCGACGTCGACGGCGCCAACCTCGAGCTGGTCGCATGGGGACTGCGCAACGCCTACGGCCTGGGGTTCCTTCCTGACGGGCGCCTGTTGGTCACCGACCAGGGCGCCGACGACCGGGGCAGCCGGCCGGTCGGCAACGCCCCCGACCTGCTGTTCGAGGTGCAGCTCGGTGCCTGGTACGGCTGGCCCGACTTCGTCGGCGGCGAGCCCGTGACCGACCCGCGATACCGCCCGGAGCGCGGACCCCCGCCCCGCTCCGTCATCGCCAACCACGGCCAGCTCCCGCCGCCGGAGCGACCGCTCATGCGCTTCCCCCCGCACAGCGCCGCCGTCAAGTTCGCCGTGATCCCCGACGGCGGGCACGCGGGCGACCTCCTGGTCGCGCTGTTCGGCGACGAGGCCCCGATGACCGGCCCGCCCGCCCCGACGGTCGGCCGCAGCGTGGTGCGGGTCGACACGCGCACGTGGACCGTGCACCCCTTCCTGTCCGGGTTCGACCGCCCCATCGACGTGCGGTTCGACCCCCAGGCGGCCTGTGTCTTCATCGTCGACTTCGGTCGGTTCGAGATGACCGCGGACGGTGTGGACGCGACCCCCGGCAGCGGCCGGGTGCTCCGCAAGCGTTGGGCCGGCTGAGGCCCCACATATCCCCCTCCCACCGAAGAGGACACGTGATGGAACGGTTGAGGAAGATCCTCCGCGCTCCGATGGTCGACAGCGCCCTCGGCTACCTGTACGCCCCGCTCGAACCCCTCATCAAGCGCATCGCGCTCCCCCGCCCGGGGCTGCGCTTCCACGATCCCGCCCACGTGCTCCTCCCCGACGGCTACGTCGCCGAGGTCGTCACCACCGGCCTCAACGCCCCGGTGCACTGCACGTTCGACGACGACGGGTCGTGCTACGTCAGCGAGTGCGGGCACAAGATCGACTCCAAGCCGCGGATCGTGAAGGTCAACGTCGGTTCCGGCGAGCAGGAAACCTTCTTCGAGCTGCCCGACGAGCGGTGGGAGAAGACGGGCGCCTTCACCGGAGCGTGCTGGCACGACGGCCAGCTGTACTTCGTCAACACCAACTCGCTGTCGCGGCTCGGGTCCGACGGGACCATCGAGGACCTCGTCACCGGGCTGCCGTGGGGCGACCACATGACGAACTACCCGGTCGTCGGACCGGACGGCAAGATCTACTTCGGGCAGGGGACGGCCACGAACACCGCCGTGGTGGGCGCCGACAACTACTCGTACGAGTGGCTGCGCTACCACCGCGAGCTGCACGACGTGCCAGCAGCCGACGTCACCCTGACCGGGCGGAACTACGAGTTCCAGAACGTGCTGGGCGACCTACGCGAGACCGTGCGGTGCGGCGCCTTCGTGCCCTTCGGGACCGAGACCGCCGCGGGACAGATCATCGAAGGCGACGTGAAGAGCTCCGGCGCGGTCCTGCGCTGCAACCCCGACGGCAGCGAACTCGAGGTCGTCGCCTGGGGACTGCGCAACCCGTACGGCGTCGCATTCCACCCCGACGGGCGACTGTTCGCCACCGAGCACGGGATCGACGAGCGCAGCGCCCGCTACATCGTCGCCGACTACGACGACTTCTACGAGATCGAGCCCGGCGCCTGGTACGGCTGGCCGGACTTCGCCTCCGGCATCCGGTTGGACGACCCACGCTGGGAAGGCCGCGGACGCGAACCGGTCCTGGCCGAACACCCCGACCCGCAGCCGCCTCAGCCGTTCGTGACGTTCGACCCACACGCCGGCTCCAACGGCGTCGACTTCTGCCGCGACGCGGCGTTCGGCTTCGAAGGCGACGCGTTCGTGGCGCTGTTCGGTGACGTCTTCCCCGTCACGACCAGGGCCAAGACCCCGGTGGGCTTCAAGGTCGTGCGTGTCGACATGCGCAACCGGCGTGTCGTCGACTTCGCGGTCAACCGCGTCGCCGGGCCCGCGTCCCGCCTCCTGCACCGGGGGCTCGAGCGTCCGTCACACTGCCAGTTCGGCCCCGACGGGGCGCTGTACGTCGTCGACTGGGGCGAGATCCACATCGCCCCGGAGGTCGGCGGGATCCGCGTGGTTCAGCGCACCGGGACGCTGTGGCGTATCCGCCGCGCCGACGGCCCGCAAGGGGAGGCCCCACGCGCCCCGGTGATCGTCCCGGTCAACGCCATACGTGGCGTGCTTGTCGCCGCAGCCGCCGGGCTTGCCGCCACCCTGCTCAGACGGCGCCGAGCGTCCGACGAGTGAGGGCGCCCACACGCCGCTCCGGTTGCACGTCGAGCGCCGGACGCCGCCGCCCGCGGTGGGGCAGGAACGATCTGCGCCAGTACGACGATCTGGCCGGTGAGTGGTGGCGACCTTCAGGCGCGTTCGCGGCGTTGCACTGGATCGCCGCGGCCCGGGCGGAACTGATCCCCACCGCCCCGCGACCAGGCGCGGTCCTCGTCGATGCCGCGTGCGGCGGAGGCCTATTGCGCCCGCACGTGCGGGGATACCGCTACATCGGCGTCGACCTCGTGGCATCCGCCGTCGCGGTCGCATCCCGTCATGGCGCCACAGCGCTCCAGGGCGACATCACAGCGCTGCCGTTGCGGAGCGGCTGCGCTGACGTTGTGGTGGCCGGGGAGATCTTCGAGCACCTGGCGGACCTGGAGGCCGCCGTGGCCGAGATCTCGCGGGTGCTGCGCCACGGCGGGACGCTCGTCTTCGACACGATCAACGACACGCGCTTGGCCCGTCTCTCGCTCGTCACGGTCGGGGAGCGCCTACCCGGTGGGCCGCCGGCGCGCATCCACGACCCCGACCTGTTCGTGGCCCCTGAACGGATCGGCGCGTTGTGCAGCCGCCACGGCATCCGGATCGAGATCCGTGGCCTGCGCCCATCGCTCGTCGACTACCTCCGCTTCTTGACCCGCCGCGATCGACCCGTCCGGATGCTGCCGTCCTCCTCGGTCGCGGGGCTCTACCAGGGACGAGGATGCAGACAGTGAACGTCGACGCACTCGAACGCGCCACCGAACTGGCGACCAGGTTCGAGGCTCGTGCGCACCAGCACGACGACGACGCCGCGTTCCCGTCCGCAGACATCGATGACCTGCGCGAAGCCGGTCTGCTCGGCCTGCTGGTGCCGGAGAGACTGGGCGGCCTGGGAGCGCGGTTCGCGGATTACGTCGACGTCGCCGTGGTCCTGGCCGGTGGGAGCCCCGCGACGGCGCTGGTGTTCAACATGCACGCGTCGGTCACCGGGGCGCTCGCCGGGATCCCCGACGAGCACGCCCGCGCTCTCGGCGTTCCCGAGTGGGCTCTGCGCGCCCGGGACGCGATGCTGCAGGAGGCCGCCGACGGCGCTGTGTACGGCGTGGCGATCAGCGAACCGCAGGTCGGCTCACGGCTGTCGGCGCTGACGACGGCGTACGAGCGCGAGGGGGACGGCTACCGACTGCGGGGCACCAAGTCGGCCTGCTCGGGCGCCGGGCACCTCGACGCCTACCTCGTCGCGGCTCGCGCTGCCCGCGACCCCGACCAGGGGGTGATCTCCTACTTCCTGGTCCCCGAGGGTGACGGCATCGTGGCCGGCTCGGGCTGGGATCCGCTGGGGATGCGAGCCACCGCCAGCAACGCGCTCCGGCTCGACGTGCACGTGCCCTCCGACCGCCTCGTCGGCGGGCTGGAGGGTCTGGTGCTGCCGCTGGCGTGGTCGATGCCCCAGTGGCTCGTCGCTTCGTATGCGGCGGTCTACGTCGGCGTGGCGGAGGCGGCCGTGCAAAGCGGCGCCGACTACCTGCGCCGGCGACTGGACGCGGGTCGCAATGTGACGTCGTCCGTGCGCCGCCGGTTGGGCCGCGCCGACGCCGACGTCCAGGCCGCCCGCCTGGTCCTGCAGCACGCGGCCCGCCTCGTCGACGACAACCCAGGCGAGCCCGAGACCAACCGGTGGCTGTACCGCACCAAGCTGCTCGCCGGGGACGTCGCGATGAGTGCCGTTGCGTCGGTGGCCGAGGCCTGTGGCCTGGGGGCCCTGTCGCGCGGCGCACCCCTCGAGCGGCTCTTCCGCGACGCTCGCTTCGGTGCGATCATGCCTCCGGCCAGCGACGCCTGCGCCGACTACCTCGGAGCGACGACCCTGGGCCTCGACCCTGTCGTGGCCATGGAGGAGACGCCGTGGTGAACGGTCGGTCCTGGCGATCCGGTGCGCGTCGGCGCGACGTACTAGCGTCGATGCCGGCAGGACCAGGCCGGGGCAGAACCAAGGACTCAGGTGGGCGACGTGGTCTACACCTCACGTGTCGACATCCGCCGCGAACGCGGACCGCAGCGCACCGCCGAGCTCCCGGCCGGAGCGACCCTGAAGTTCGGCGCGCACGCCGAGATCGCCGAGCACTACGGCCTGTCTCCGGATGAGTTCCCAGCCAGGGACACGACGCTGGATCACGTGGTCGCCGCCGCCGGTGGCTGACTGACAGGGACCCTCGGCGGTGCGCTCGAGGCTCGCGGGATCGACGCCAGCGGTGGTCGTCTGACGGCCGAGGCCGTCGGGGAGATCGAAGCCGAGGACGTGCTGATCCTCAAGCGGATCCACGTCACCTACCGCCTGGAGGCCTCCCCGGACGCCGACCGCGGCACCATCGAACGGGTGCACGAGCTGCACCAGGAGCGTTGCCCGGTGGCCCGCAGCATCCACCCTCAGGTCCAGATCACCACGTCACTCGACGTCGTCGAAGCCTGACCGCCCCTCGGCCGGCGTGGATAGCCTCCCGCCATGCCGCTGCACCACTCCTCGCCCGGGCTCGTCCGCGCGGTCCGCCGGCGCCCCCGCGACGTCGCCGTGCTCGGCGCCGGCCCAGCCGGGATCGGAGCGGCGTACCGGCTCGCTCGCCAACGACACCATCCGGTCGTGGTCGAGCGTGCGGACCGGGTCGGCGGCGCAGCCGCGAGCTTCGACGTGGCCGGGGTGAGGGTCGACCACGGCAGCCACCGGCTGCACCCAGCCACCGACGCGGCGATCCTGTCGGTGCTGCGCCGCCTCCTCGGCCCCGACCTGCAGCGCCGTCCGCGACGCGGCCGCATCCACCTGCTCGGCCGCTGGGTCGCGTTCCCGCTGCAGCCCGTCGACCTGATCCGTCACCTGCCCGCCGGGGTGGCGCTCGGCGCGGCGCGTGACGCGGTCGTGGCCCCCATCCGCCAACCCGTCGCGGACACGTTCGCGGACGTGCTCTGGGCACGCCTCGGACCGACGATCTGTGAGCACTTCTACTTCCCGTACGCACGCAAGATCTGGGGACACGACCCGCATGAGCTATCGGGAGAGCAGGCGCGTCGGCGGGTCAGCGCCGACTCCCCGACCAAGCTGCTGCGACGGATCGTCGGCCTCGACGGTGCCGACCGGAACCACTTCTGGTACCCGCGGCGTGGCTTCGGGCAGCTGTGGGAGACGCTGGCGGCCGCAGCCGTGGACGCCGGCGCCCAGCTGCACCTGGGGTGCGAGGTGCGAAGTGTCCGCCTCGACACGGACGGGGTCGAGGTCGACGTCGCTGGCCGATCACCGATCCGCGCAGCGCATGCCTGGTCGACGCTGCCGGTGACGTCGCTGGTGCGCATGATCGAGCCGCCGCCACCAGCCGACGTGCTCGCTGCGGCCCCGGCGCTGAGCACGCGGGCGATGGTGCTGGTGTACCTGGTGCTGCACACCGATCGGTACACGTCCTACGACGCGCACTACCTGCCCGGCCTGCACACCCCCGTCACGCGCGTGTCCGAGCCGAAGAACTATCGCGACGCGGCGACCGACCCAGCCGGCCGGACCGTGCTGTGCGCCGAGATCCCCTGCGACCGCGGCGACGCGGTGTGGTCCGCCAGCGACGAGGAGCTGGCGGGGACGGTCCGTGACGCGCTGGTCGGCGCGGACCTCACCGACCCGCATCCCGTCGAGGTCACGGTCCGGCGACTGCCCGCCGCGTACCCGATCTACGACCTCGGCTGGGACGCCGCGTTCGCGACCGTCGACGGTTGGCTCTCGAACCTCCCGCGGGTGCTGACCTTCGGCCGCCAGGGGCTGTTCGTCCACGACAACTCGCATCACGCCCTCGCCATGGCGTGGGCGGCGGCGGAGGCGTTGCGCCCCGATGCGACGTTCGACGAGCAGCGGTGGTCCAGCGCCCGCCGGCGCTTCGAGCACCACGTCGTCGAGGACTGACCCCTCGCCCGACCGGGTGCCCGCCGGCTACCCCCAGGTCTCGAAGACGACCTCGTTCCAGGTGTACTCCGGGCCGCGGTCGGGAGCGTCCGGGGCGCCGGACATCGCGTACTCGAGGAGGTTCAGGGTCCGGTTACGCAGCGACCCGATCTTGGGACGCAGCCTGGGTGCGGGAGGACGGTGACGCGGCAGGCCGTCACGCATGATCACCGCCCGTGCCACCTCGAGGGCGAGGCGGTCGCCGTCGGCCGCGGCGAGGAGCTCTTCGCGGGCGTCGTCCATCCCGACTCCGGACGTGGCCAGGTCGACCACCTTGCGCATCACGACGTCGCTGCTGCTCATGCGCTCCCGCCTCCACGCCTATCACCACATGCAAGCGCCAACCGACACGTTCGATGAAGTGACCGTCCGGCCGGTGAACCCTGACCGCGAGGACAGCGACAGTTCGTCACCGACCGGCCAGGAACTCCTCCACGTCGGCGCGGATGGCGCGGAACGCCGCACCGCGGTGGCTGCGGGCGTCCTTCACGTGGGGGGGGAGCTCCCCGTTGGTGCGGCTCTCGCCAGCGGCGACGAACAGCGGGTCGTACCCGAACCCGCCGTCGCCCCGCGGGGCGTGGACGATGCGTCCCTCCATCACGCCCCGACGGGTCCAGATCTGCCCGTGGGGGGTCGCCAACGCAGCCACGCAGACGAACCGGGCGGTGCGGTCCTCGTCGCGGACCCCGGCGAGCTCCTGCAGGAGGCGGGCGTTGTTGGCGGCGTCGTCGCCGTCCTCACCGGCGTACCGTGCCGAGCGCACCCCGGGCGCACCGCCGAGCGCGTCGACCTGCAGCCCCGAGTCGTCCGCGACGGCCGGCAGGCCCGTCGCCTCGGCGGCGTGACGGGCTTTCAGCGCCGCGTTGTCCTCGAACGTCGCCCCGGTCTCGTCCGGGGCGTGCACACCGAGGTCGTCCATCGCGACCAGCTCGACCGGGAGGTCGGCGAGGATGCGGCGCAGCTCGGCGAGCTTGCCGCGGTTGGTGGTCGCGACCACCAACCGGCGGCGATCACCCGCCACCGTCGGTCCCCTCCAGGGCGGCACGCTGCAAGGCGAACAGCTCCTCGCACCCGGCGACCGCCAGGTCCAGGAGCGTGTCGAGCGCCCCGCGGTCGAAGGGCTCACCCTCGGCGGTGCCCTGGACCTCCACCAGGCGGCTGTCGGCCGTTGTAACCACGTTCATGTCCACGTCGGCGCGGACATCCTCGACGTACGGCAGGTCCAGGACCGCCCGACCGTCGACGATGCCGACCGACACCGCAGCGACCTGCCCGGTGACCGTCGCGCCGAACCCCAACCGCTCACACGCCCGTGTCAGCGCGACCCAACCACCGGTAATCGCCGCGGTGCGGGTCCCACCGTCGGCGGTCAACACGTCACAGTCGACCGTGAGCGTGACATCCGGGAGCGCGTCGAGGTCGATGACGGCGCGCAGCGACCGGCCGATCAGACGCTGGATCTCGTGCGTGCGGCCGCCGACGTTGCGTTCCCGGGCCGCCCGCGGGGTGGTGGCGCCCGGCAGCATGCCGTACTCGGCGGTCACCCAGCCGCGCCGCTGGCGCCAGCGGGGCGCCCGCTCCTCCACCGACGCGGCGCACAGCACCTGCGTGGCCCCGAACGCCACCATGCACGACGCGGCCGGCGCAGTCTGCACGTCGAGCTGGAAGTGGACCGGGCGCAGCTGGTCGGGTCGGCGCCCGTCGGGCCGGTTGGCCTCAGTCACCGCCGACCTGATACACGTCGAGGTCCTCGGCCACGTGCACCGGCGCCGAGTAGGCCTGCTGGGCCTCCTCGCGCGCCTGCTCGCGCGAGTTGGCCGGCCACAGGTGGACCAGCGCCAGCCGACGCGCCAACGCGGCCGCAGCCAGCGCCCCGGCTCCCCGGGCGGTCAGGTGGAGGCCCTGCGGGTAGTCGGCGGGGTCGCCCAGCCAGGTCGCCTCGCACAGGAACAGGTCGGCGTCACGGGCCGCATCCACCACGCCGGGGCCTCCCCCGCTGTCCGCCGAGTACGCCACCACGCCGTCGTGGTGTTCGGCGCGGATGGCCACGGTGGGGACGGCGTGGGGGCTGTCGTGGAAGGTCAGCTGGAGGTCTCCGACCTCCAGGACGCCGCCGGGGACGGCCTCGTGGAAGCGCAGGATCCGACCGAACGTGTCCTCATCGTCGACGAGCTGCGCGAGGAACTCGCGGGTCCCGGCCGGTGCATGCACGTCGAGCCGACGGTCACCGGCCGGGTCGAACTTCAACGCGTAGTACAACCCGATCATGTCGACGCAGTGGTCGGGATGGCGGTGGCTGAGCACGACGGCGTCGACGTCGGCCAGGTCGGTCACGCGGAACAGGTTGCTGGTCGACCCGTTCCCGCAGTCCAACACCACCTGCGTGCGCTCGCTCCTGACCAGGTACCCCGAGCAGGCACGGCCCGGCCCGGGGTGGCTGCCTGAGCAGCCCAGGACCACGACCTCCAGCGTCATCGCGGCCCTCCCGCCCCGCCGCTGCCCCCGACCAGGACCGCTGCGATGATCAGCACCGCGACCGTCAGCGCCAACGCCAACGCCCGCAGAAGCTCGGGACGTCTCACGTGGATTCCTCCGGCGCTGTGTGTCGAGGATCTGATCACGCCCAGAGCGTGGTCGACAGGCGCTCGGCGATGGCGGTGACGTCGCCGGGAGCATAGGCGCCGGTCGAGAGGTACTTCCAACCCCCGTCGGGCGAGAGCACCACGACCTTGGTCCCCTCAGGCAGGCGCCGGCAAGCGCGGATGGCGACCGCCACGGCGGCGCCGGTGGACACCCCGGCGAACAGCCCCTCGCGCACGACCAGCTCCCGGGTCGCGGTGAGCGCCTTCAGCGAGTCGACCTTGATGCGGCTGTCCAGAACGGTCTCGTCGAGCACCTCGGGGACGTAGCCCTCGTCGAGGTTGCGCAGTCCGTACACCAGGTCGCCGTACTCGGGTTCGGCCGCGAAGACCTTCACCTGAGGGTTCCACTCCTTCAGTCGCCGGCCGGCCCCCGTCACGGTCCCACCGGTGCCCAGCCCGGCCACGAACGCCCCCACGTCGGGCAGGTCGGCGATCAGCTCCGGGGCGGTGGTCTCGTAGTGCGACAGGGGGTTGGCGGGGTTGCCGTACTGGAACGGCATGTACAGGTCGGGGTCGGCCGCGGCGAGTTCCTGGGCTCGCAGGACCGCACCGTTGCTGCCCTCTGCGGCCGGGGAGTAGATCAGATCCACGCCGAACATGGTCAGCAGGTCCTTGCGTTCCTGCGAGGTGTTCTCGGGCATCACGCAGGTCAGCGGGTAGCCCTTGGGCCGACACAAGGCCGCCAGCGCGATGCCGGTGTTCCCCGACGTGGGCTCCAGGATCCGCTGGCCCGGCGCCAGCAGGCCGTCTGCCTCGGCCAGCTCGATCAGGTACTTGGCGACGCGGTCCTTGACCGACCCGGTGGGGTTGTGTCCCTCGAGCTTGAGGTACAGCTGGTACCCGGGCGGTGACAGCGCTTCCAGGCGCACCAGCGGAGTGTTCCCGATCGCCTGCGAGACGTCGTCGTAGAGCACCGCTCAGGTGCCGCCGGCGACCGCAGGCATGATCGCGACCTCCTCGTCACCCGCGACGGGCGTGTCGAGACCGTCCATGTAGCGGATGTCCTCGTCACCGACGTAGACGTTGACGAACCGGCGGATGTCCCCGTCGCCGAGCAACTGCTCACCCAGCGGCGGGTACTTGATCACGAGGTCGTCGAGCACCTCCCGGACGGTGCTGCCGCTGGCTTCGATCTTGGCGGCGCCGTCGGTGTGCTTGCGCAACACGCTGGGGATGCGCACGACGGGCATGGGCGGCAAGTCCTTTTCCCGGTGTGCGGTTTGGTGGCGGATCGGGACGAGGGTACCCGCGACCGCTCGAACGGCTCCGACCCCGAGTGCGGAAACCGGGGGAACCGCCAGGCCGACGGCGGTCAGTCGCCGACGACGTCGATACCGACCTCGGTGATCTCGCCGTCGACGATGTGGAACGCACGCATCTCGGGGCGGTCGCGATCCTGGAGGCTGACGATGAGGTAGATGGCCTCGCTGTAGGCAGCCAGCTCCACGTCGGTGCGAGACGGGTACGCCCGGGTGTGGGTGTGGGAGTGGTAGATCACCAGCCCCCAGCCGTTGTCCTCGATCTCGCGCATCGCACGGAGGAGTTCCCGGCCGTCCATCACGTAGTACGTCATCGAGCGTTCGGCGTTGGTCACCGGTAAGTGCTCGAGCTGGCCGTCGGGGCGGATCCCGAGCAGGCCACAGACCTCGTAGGGGAAGTCGGACCACGCCCGCTCGACCAGCGCGTCGACCGTGGCGGGGTCCAGGCGCAGAGTCTCTGTCACGCGATCCGGATGGTCCCGGGCACCCCGGCGGCCAGCGAGCCGATCACCGCTGCGGCGTGGCCGCTATCGACCAGCCGCGCCACCGCCTCGGCCGCCGCCTGCGGCCGGCAGGCGAAAACCAGCCCACCGGAGGTCTGCGCGTCGGCGAGCATCGTCAGGGTCCGGTCGTCCGCGCCGGCGACGTGCGGGCTCAAGTGCTCGACGTTGCGGCGGGTTCCACCCGCGACGTACCCGCCGTCGAGCAGGTCCCACGCACCGGGCAGCACCGGAACGGCCGCCGCGTCGACCTGCGCCGCGACGTCGCTTGCCCGCGCCAGCTGGTGCAGGTGACCCAGCAACCCGAAGCCGGTCACGTCGGTGGCGGCGCTGGCCCCGGCGGCGTGCGCCGCAGCGGCTGCTTCACGGTTGAGCGTCGTCATGCTGGCCACTGCCGCGGCGTGAACGTCCGCGAGCGGTCCGTCGGCGGCGACCGCTCCCCGCTTGATGGCGGTCGAGACCAGGCCCGTGCCGATGGCTTTGGTCAGCACCAGAGCATCCCCGGCCCGCCCTCCGCGGTTGGTGAGCACGGCGTCCTCGGCCACGTCACCGACGACAGCCTGCCCGTACAACGGCTCGGGGCTGTCGATGGTGTGGCCGCCGACCACGGCCCAGCCGCCCTCGAGGGCGACCTCGGCGCCGCCGGCGAGGACCTCGCCGAGCAGGTCCAACGGCAGCTTCTCGCGGGGCCAGCCGGCGATGTTGAGCGCGAAAAGGGGCGTGGCTCCCATCGCGTACACGTCACTGGCGGCGTTCGCTGCGGCGATCCGGCCCCAGCTCCGCGCGTCGTCGACGATCGGGGTGAAGAAGTCGGTCGTGGCCACCAGCGCACGCCCGTCCGGACGGCGCCACACGGCGGCGTCATCCAGCGTGTCGGCGCCGACGATCAGGTCGGCGGTCGACGGTGGGGTGAGGCGGCGCAGGACCTGCGCCAGGTCAGCCGGACCGAGCTTGCACGCTCAGCCGGCGCCGTGGCTGTAGGCCGTGAGCCGCCCGTTGGCGGGGTCCATGGGGTGCACCGTACCGGCGGGGCGGCGGAGCGCCGTCTGCTTCGCGTCGCCGTCGTCGAGCGGCGGTGGCCGCGACCCCGTACGTTGTCGCCTCCGTGGGTTGGTCCTCCCTGCTCGAGCTGGAACGCGACGTCGTCGCCTGCCGTCGCTGTCCACGGCTGGTCGCGTGGCGCGAGAGGGTCGCCCGCGAGAAGCGTGCCGCGTACGCCGACCAGAAGTACTGGGCGCGTCCGGTCCCCGGGTTCGGAGATCCCGCCGCTCGCCTGCTGGTCGTTGGTCTGGCGCCGGCGGCGCACGGCGCCAACCGGACGGGGCGGATGTTCACCGGTGACCGCTCCGGCGACTGGCTGTTCGCAGCGCTGCACCGGGCGGGCTTCGCCAACCAGCCCACTTCCCGCCACCGTCACGACGGGCTGGCCCTGACCGACTGCTACGTCTCAGCGCCGGTGCGGTGCGCCCCGCCCGCCAACCGTCCGTCGCCAGCGGAGCGAGACGACTGCGCTGCCTACCTCGCCGCCGAAGTCGGGTTGCTGCCGGTCCGGGCGGTGGTGGCGCTGGGCGCGTTCGGATGGGACGCGGTGCTGCGGATCCTCAACGTCCCGCCACGCCAGGACCCACCGGTCCGACCGAGGCCGCAGTTCGCGCACGGCGCGGAGATCGACCTGGCCGGCATGACCTTGCTCGGCAGCTACCACGTCAGCCAGCAGAACACCTTCACCGGCCGTCTCACCGAGCCGATGCTCGACGCGGTCTTCGACCGCGCGCGGCAGATCCTGGCGAGTTGATGCCGCCGATACGTTGGACCCCATGGAGACCAGCGCGATCCTGACGGACGCCTTCGAGCGCATCCGTGAGGGTGTGCGGCGGGTCACCGACGGGCTCGACGCC
>JAHWKW010000038.1 GCA_019347675.1 Actinomycetota bacterium
CTGGTAGCGTTCATCAACGAGGTGCCCTCCGCCCGCGGCTCTGGTTCTTCAGACAAACCACAGTCTCGCGGCGCTGGAGGGCACTTTCACGTATCTCGCGCAGCCCCTACTGCAAGATCACGGCTAGCCGCCGGCTCCGACACAGCGGCGTCACCCGTCGCATCAACAGCCCTTCCCCGGGCCGCCCCAACAGCCAAGACCTGGCCGGTTCAGGCGACGTGCGTATGGCCGGTGGGGTGAGCGCATCGACCCGGCCGATCGCGACGCTGACAGCGTGACCCGACACCGAAGATTCTCCGCTGTTGCGGGAATTCACCGTCCGGTGGGCGACCACGTTGCTGTCCGAAACAGCCACGGCAGCGGACGGGTGATCGCGTCGCCTACCGCGTCGTGCAGGTGCAGCGTCGGCGCGGCCGTCGTCGCTTCGTCTGTCAGTTGCCTGGCGAAGCGAATCTCGGTGTCAGCGACGTTGTCGATGGAACGCGCCCAGGTCAGCAGGGCCAGCCCGTCGGTGTCGATGGCCACGGCCTGGAAGTCCAGGAGCTCACGGTCCTGCGCGCAGGCTGCGCCTTGTGTGCAGATGGGTCCGGTCTTGACCGGTGTCGGGTCCACCGTCACCAGCGGCGAGAACGTTTGACCACCGTCGAGGCTCTCCAGGTAGCGCTCGAACCACACCGCGTCGTCAGGCGCCGCATCGGGCAGCGTCGCTTGGTCGGTGTGGTACAGCGACACGCCGACCTTGCCCCCACCGTTGGCGTCCACCCACGGGAACAAGGGCGTGCCGGCGTCGACCACCACCTGAGGATCGGACCAGCTTCTCCCCCAGTCGGCGGAGCCGCTGAACTGCACCCGGGTGCGCTGGCCTTCCACAACTTCCTGCCAGACCGCCACCAGCTGGCCCGGACCTGCGTTGGCCACCACCGGGAACGCCCGGGTCGTGTCGATGCCGTCGCGGGCGGGTGCCACCGTCACCTGGGCGAACGTCAGCCCGCCGTCAACGGAACGAGCGAAGCCGACACCCCCCGTGGACGTCGCGTAGACCACACCGACCCGGTCGGCGAGCCCAGCCGGCCCGGTCCCCTCCTCGACCACCATCGTGCCCGGTGGGCAGACGCAGCCGCTGCGGTCCAACACGCTGGCGGCCAGGCTATGCACGACAAACGTCCTGCCCCCGTCGACCGACTTGGACACCATCACCCCGGCCGGGATCTGGTTGTAGGCCAGGTACACCACGCCACCACCCGAGGTTGCCAGCCACTGGCGGTCGTGGATCACCACTCCGCTCAAGGGACTGGCGAACCAGCTGTTACCACGGTCGTCGGAGACCGCGGCGGTCGAGCTTCCCACCCACAGGTCGCTGAAGTACACCGTGGCGCCCTGGGGATCCACCGCCACGTCCGAATCGCCACCTCCAGGGAACGCCGCTCGCAGCCCCGGCGGGGTCAACACCCACGTGGCGCCCCCATCGTCGGAACGCCACAAGAAACTGGCGGCGCCCGGCAGATCTGCCAGCAGACCGGCCGGGGCGTTGACGTACAGCCTCCCATCAGGGGCCACCTCGATACCCGGCTCGGCGGTGTTCTGCCCGCTGACCACCACCGGATCGGAGAACCAGGCTCCCTGCTCCCCGGCGGACGCAGTGGTGGCAGGATCCGCTGCCACGCTGACCGCGGCCAACAACGCCGCTACCACCGCGCCGCGCCACACCCTCCCACCGCCGACACGAGATGCGCGACCACCGGCAACATCACCGTCAACCGCCTCCAAGAAGCGCATGGCACCCCCCACGACGCGGCCGTCCGCAACCTGCGGTGCTCCCGCGCACACCGCCGAAGCATACGCATGGGCGATACATCCTGCTTAGCGGCATTGTCCGATTAAGTTGCTCGAGAATGTTGGCATTATGCGGTTGAACCCACGGAACGCCGCAGCCACGGGTCTGGCTCCTGCCGCTGCTGTCGTGCGGCAGCCGGGGGTTCAAGCTCGACGGGACGCCTCGTGGCTCCAGAGGGCGAGTAGCGCCCGGTCTCTTGCGGTCCTCTGGCGCAACTGCCGTGTTGCTTCGTCGGTCGCGACGTGCGAACTGCCGCAGTCCGGGATGGTCACTACCGACCGTTGCGGTGAGGCGGACGCAGCCAGGTCACTGTCCGCTGGGTGGTCTCGGAGGAGATCGCCGGCGTGATGAAGGTCGAGCGAGCCTCGTGCGTTGCCCGGCGAGACGTCCAGATCCTGCACAGCATCCAGGGTGGGTTTCAGCGCTGTTCGGGACGAGGCCGGCCGTAGCGTTCTTCGATGTGACCCGCGGATGTGACGCCGGCCATGAGATTCTCCCCGTACACGGCCCTGCGTGACGGGTTGTTACGGACGCACTGTGAAGTGTCCTCGTCGAGGCGACGCTCGACACATTCTACCGTTGCGCACACGCCTTCTTCCCCCGCGGCGTGGGCCGCGGCGACGACGAGGGCGGGGCGCAGTCCGTTTGCCTCGCGGAAGGGATAGTCGGCGACGAGGTCGTACGAGGCCCGTAGCCGGCGCGACGGTTGGCGGCGATCGCCGAGCTCGGACGAGCGCCAACGCCCGCGCCTCGGACAGGAGGCGCTCGCCAGGTTGCTGTTCTGTGCCATGTGGCCCCCGGGCAGCGCCCCGAGGGATTCTCGCGAAGGCGTTGCTCCGCCCCAACTTCCGTGCCATGCTAGCTGTGTCCACTATTGGACGATCCGGTGCGGACGGAGTCACGATGGCAGGTGGAGGGAAAGGCAAGGATGCGGGTGACATCGACGTAGAGGTCGATGCCGAGACTGCATCTTCGATGACTCTCGACCTCCTCGGCTTCGATGACATCAACGTCGAGGTCGGCGGAACCGAACGGCCATTGCGGTCGGTCATGGAGGTCGGTGGGACCGGCCAGCCACTCAACACCAGGACCGAGGTCATCCTGCCGCAGCCGATGAAGACCGAGATGCGCACCGAGCTTGCGATCACCGAGCCGATCGTCACCGAGATGACGACCGACGCGCGCATCGACGTCGAGCCGGTGGTCGTTGACCTGTGCGTGACACTTGGTATCCGCGATCTACCCCGCCAGTGCATCCGCCGCCCCTACCGCCGCCATCTGGGGCTCACGTTCTTTGGCATGCAGATCGTGGGCCTCGACTGGAGCGGCGAGTCGAGCATCGTTATCGACGACCTCCCGACGCGACCCCATGTCGAAGTCGGCGGCGAAACCGTTCCGCGCCGGGGACCCGGCCACCGCAAGCAACGCGATCCTGTGGTGGTGTCGGAACCGGGCGCGGGAGAAGGCCTGCGCATCCGTCTCGGAAGCTGAGGGCGGACGATGGGCACCCGCGCGGCACACCTGAGGCTGACCGGCGACGAGCAGACCCCCCTGGTTTTCCGTGGACCGCCACGCAGACTGCGCGGCCGCCTCCCCGTCGCGAACACCGGCCAGCGTCGCGGCGTGCTCCGCGAGGCGGTGCTGCAGGGCTCGCCGGAACTGCTCGGCGACGAGCAGCGCGTCTGCTACCGCCTCGGCGCGACGGTGCTGCGTCCCGAGCAGCGTTCGGAGGTCGGCGTCGCGCTCACGCTCAACCCCGCGACCCGACCCGGCGAGTACCAGCTCGAGGTTGAGGTCGGGGGCGAGGTACGGCCGGTCGTCGTTCAGGTGCTTGAGGAACTGCGACTGTCGGTGTCGCCGGCGCAGCTAGTGGTCGAGAACCGGCCGGGAGAGGTCCAGACGAAACGGGTCGTGGTCGACAACCGGGGCAACGTCGACCTGACCATCGGGGCAGTTGGGGACGCGGTGCTCAACGATGAGTTGTTCGAGTGCCGCGCCCTCCGCCGCGCCCTGCGGGAGCTCACAGACGAGGACGCGGAGGCCGAGGGTAACTCGATCGACCTCGATGCGGTCCTCACCAAGGTGGCCCACGCCTCCCAACACGTGCTGGATCGCGCCAACCATCTGCGGGTGCGCAACGCCAGCGGCAGGACCGTAATCGAGCCGGGTCGGTGGGCGACCATCGACCTCGAGATTGAGGTGCCGGACACCCTCAGCCAGCACACGCGCTACTGGGGGACCGTGCCAATCTACACCCACGACCTCGCCTTCGTCGTGGTGCCGTACCGACCCGAGGACACTGAGTGAACCTGACGGCCGTCGGGAGTCGCATGACGAGAGCAAAGGCACATACTATGCAGCGGGCGACGACGCAGCGACCGACCTCGCCGGGACTGGGCGAGATGGCCTGTGCGGTCGGTCAGCTGGCCACCTCGGTGTCGGACGCGGTCGAGGACTTCCTGCGTACGCTGACGCCGGCGGCCCGCCCTTCCAAGCACGATGACCACTGCCAAGGATGCGGCCGCGACGACTGTCACTGCACCTGCTGCGTCACCGACGCCGATATCGTGGTCTACACGCGCCTCTTCGAGCGGCGCGTGGTCCCAATCCGGATCGAGAACACCCGCAGACGGGAACGACAGATCACCCTGGAGCTCAGCCGGTTCACCACCAGGGGCGGAAAGCGCGCACCGGTGGAGGGGCGCATCGAGGGCCCGACGTCGTTCACGCTGGGCGGCTGCGAGGAGAGGGACCTCACCCTGGTGATCGACGTTGGGAAGAAGGACGATGACGTCAACCACGACGAGGAGCGCGAGCGTCCGTCGGACGTCGAAGACTGTGTGGTAGCGGTGGCCGACCTGCGCATCGAGGGCTGTGACCACCGTCCGGTCAGAATCGCCGTGCCGATCCTGCCCCGAGACTGCGCATCCTACGAGATCGCGTGCGAGTGCGCATGCTGCGGGTGAACGTCGACCACGAGAGCCCCGGCCTGCGCCGCCTGATCGAGGCGCTGACCGGCGACGCTCTCAGGGACCTGCTGCGCAACCTGCGACACCACAGCGAGATGCAGCGCCGCATCGCCGCGGGCCACCTTGACGCGCAGCAGGTCAACGGCGCCTACCTGCAGCACGCCCGCAGCGAAGGCGGCGATTTCCGCCGCGACGTCACTGCAGCAACCGTCCGCTACTACCGCCGGCTCTCGGAGCTGTCGCTGCGTTACAGCGAGCGCTTCTACGAGCACGTCCTCGCCGACGCCGCCGAGGCTGGCGAACCCGGGGACGACAGGGCGACGGAGCCGCGCGGCATCCCGCTGGAGTTGCACGGGCCCCCTAGGCGGGAGGTCGTCGGTCACTTCACGGTCGAGAACACCGAGAACATCCAGACGTCGACGCGCTTCCGCATCGGCAACTGCGTCGGGCCGGACGGGGTGCCATTCACGCCCCCGCTGACCATTCAACCCTCCGAGCTCACGCTCCCGCCGGGCGAACAGGCCACGGTGACACTGCGCCTGGCGCTGCTCCCGAGCCTGTTCGAGCCCGGCTTCGTGTACCGCTGCGCTGTCACCGCCGAGGGACGAGCCGACCTCGCGCTCGACCTCGCCCTGTGGGCAGACGAGGAACCCACCTCCCCGCCGTCGGATCCCACTGCGGCGAGCCACGAGGAACGAAACAACACGAGCCCGGTCGTGCCCCATCAGTGGCTCACGCGTTGCCCGGACTGCGGCCGCGCCTTCGAACGCACCCAGCCTTCGGCCCGCCTTTACCCCCATAAGTCCCCCGACGACCAGCCGTGCCCGCAACGTGAAGGCGTGGCCGAGCGAGGGTGAACGTCTCTACCCTCAACGCCTGGTCGGTGGCCTTTGGAACGTGATGACACGGAGGGCCGTCGCTCGGGTACCCAAGCCCTCACCGCCATGTCCCCGGGTCGCGGCCCATGCGCGGTGCCGCCAGGTGCCCCCCACGCGAACAGGACGGGAACCATCAAGGCGATCGTCGACGAACGGTTCGGACCCCCGGACGTGCCCGGCTGCGCGACACACCGACATGCGCCATTGCTGAGCCAGCTATGATCGCCGTCCGATCGCGGCTCAATCACCCCGCGTCCCTCCAGTAGAGCGCGTAGATCGTTCCCACCCGGGCACGTGTTCGCCGACACCTGCCCCGTCCATAGTTCGTTGCGGCGGACGGAACGAGACGCAATCATTGTGACGGATCACCGACAGGAATAACGACCATGGTGGACACCGCAACGCGCACGGACAACCTCCGCGACCTCACCCGGAAGGTGGCGGAACGGCAGCTGACCACGGTCAAGCACGCCAGCCGATCGCTCCAGCGGTACGCCGAGTTGCTGCGTCGCTACGCCGACGGAGAAAAAGGCGCCGCTGAGCTCGGGAAGGACGTCATGAACCTCGCCGTCGACCAGTGCACCCGCGGAACCGAGGACGCCATCGAGGTCTCCGCCGACTATTACCGCTGGCTGTGGTCGCTGGCCGGAGTCGAGTTCCGGGCGCCGGCTGACGAGGATCGCGACAGGGAGGGTGTATCTGCCAGGACGTCCGGTCGGGAACGGAGCGGCTGACGCGGTGAGCGGTGCGGCCGCCGCAATCGTCGACGAGCCGGGGCTCGCACCGGGGACGCGGGTGGCCACGGCGCTGGACCGGATCGGTGCGATGGCGTTCTGCACACGCGCCGCCACACGCGCCAACGTGCCGCTCGAGCAGGCTAGGGTGGTGATCCTGCCTGAGCTCTCCAGCTTCGTCCTCGACGCGCCGACCTCCACCGACCCGGCGCTCGTCGAACACCTGATCGATCTTTTCCACGACGCAGGTTTCGTGGACGTGACGGTCGTGGGCTCTTCGGACAGCTCCGCGCTGTGGGCAGGGAACCGTGGCGTGCTCGCCCTCGCCGACCTGCTGGGGTACGGGTTCACCACCCCGTGCGGCCGCGATTACGACATCATCGACCTGAGTGAGGATCTCGTCGAGGGTGGCTTCGAACGGGGCGAGGTGCTGTACGGATCCAGGCTCTCACGCAAATGGCTCGAGGCGGACGTGCGGGTTGTCTTCGCGAAGAACCGCAGCGACGAGGCGGACGGCTACGCCTTGTGCCTGGACACGCTGCTTGGAGCGCTGCCCCAGGTCGACGAGGATTACCACTACCGGATGGCGCGCGACCCGGGCGACGTCGTCGCCGAACTCTTGCGGTCCACGCCCGTGCACCTGGCCCTTATCGACGCAATCATCAGCTGTCACGGCAGCGGCGGCGCGCGGGCACCAAAAGCGTTCCGCGCAGAGCGGGTCATCGCGGCGAGCGACGTGTGGGTGGCCGACCACGTCGGCGCTCTAGCCATGGGCATCGACCCGGCGACATCCCGGCTCGCTCGACGTTCTCCGCCGACGGCGAGGAGCTTGCAGGGCGTGGCTTTGCATGGCGACCCGCGACCCCGCGACGGCTGGCGGTCCCCGCACCCGCTCATCATCGACGCCACCAGGCGGCGCGACGCCTCACCCACCTGGGCCCGGCTCGTACGTCCGTGGCTGCAGGTGCTGGACCCGGAGCTGTTCCCGCTGCGCTCGCCGCTGGACGCGCGCATGAACGCCAATCTGGCTCCGCTGTTTGCGGACGTGGACGAGGACCCGGTCGCCTTTGCGGCTCTACTGTTCGTCGATCACACGCTCGCGAACATGCACCTCGCACTCGACATGTACCGGACCATGTACTCCAAGGACGACGTCCGCCGGGCGATCGTACCTCTTGACCTTGATTTGGAGCGGTTCGACGCCACCGACTACGAAACGATCGTTCCTGAGCTGGAGGCGGTAGCGCGTCTGGCCGCCGGTGCGCCGCGCCGGGCCGAGGGTCTGCGTTGGCGGAAGATCGACGAGGCGATCGTGTTCGAGTACGCCCGCGTCGTTCCGATCGGTCTCGACCGGTTCGTCGCCGACGTCGACGTGGCCCGCACGATCCAGTACATGAACGACTACGTAGGTGGCGTGATCGTCCCGGTCTCTCATGACAAGCACGGGCGCGTGGTGCGCCAAGCCGAACGCAACGTGTACCTCCCGCAACCTAACTACGTGAGCCTCGCCCAGGGCCAGCCGATCGACGTGATCAAGCTCGAGCACGCCAGCTACACAGACGACGTCCATCGCATGTGCTGGAAGACCATCTCAAGCCCCAACGGGTCCGCAGTGCACGACGACGGCATCGTCACGTTCGCACGCGTGGATGGCGGCACCCGGGTTACCATCGCCGGGCGCCAGCAGTTCGTACTCCCGCCGCTGTGGCGGACGGTCGATCTGCGGCTCGTCCCAGAGCTGGAAGAGCACCTTGTCACCGACGCGTACCGGATCTTCTTCGATCGCACCCTGGCGAACCTCGAAGCGCTGACGGAGGGCCGCAACATCAGCATCGGCCGGGCGTGGACGGATCCGGAGAGCCCGGACGACACCGAGCCGCTTCCAAGCAACGCGGTCGAGCGCGCCATCGAGGAGGGTCTGGCATGGGTCGCCCGGCTGCGTGCGGCCGCAGGGTCCGCCGAGGTCGCGCCGGGTGGCGGGCGCGGTCTGCCGGGCGGGCGGTCCCGTCCCCGGAACGTCGACGAGGACGGGTTCGTCCACGTCGGTCCGCGGCCGGCTCGTCCAGCCGAACCGTCCAGGGACGAGCGCGACACGGTCCTGGCCGACCTGATGGACCTGTGGTCCGGACTCGTCAACGCGGCCGCCCGCGACGGGTTCGAGCTGGTCGACCGGCTGCAGCCGTGAGAGCCCTAGTCACCGGCGGGAACGGTCTGATCGGCGCCAACCTGGTGCGCACACTGATCCGCGAAGGCCACGAGGTGCGTCCGCTCGTTCGGGCAGGCGCCGACCTGTCGTCGCTCGACGGTGTGCCGGTGACGCCGCAGGTCGGGGACGTGCTCAACACGCAGTCGATCCGTGACGCGGCCGACGGGTGCGATGTCGTGTTCCACACGGCCGTTCCGTACGTGTACGGAGCAGAAGTCGACGCAGACCTCGTCGAGGTCGCTGTGACCGGGACCGCGAACGTCCTGTCTGCTGCGGCCGCATCCGGTTCCAGGCGCGTGGTCGTGACGTCGTCATCGGTCGTGTTCGGCTACCGCATGACGCCCGAGGTCGTCGACACGTCCGGAGGACTGACCGACGGACACGATCAGCCTGTCTACGTGGCGGCCAAGATCCACCAAGACCGTGCCGCGGTGGAACGAGGCGCGCGCCTCGGGATCGACGTGGTGCTGGTGTGTCCGACCGTGTGCGTCGGTCCCCACGCGACGCGCCTGGGACCGAGCAACGCGATGATCGTTCAGGTCCTCGTCGACCCGGTGGGCGTCACCTATCAGGGCGGGGGCAACGTGGTCGCGGTCCAGGACGTGGCCCGAGGCCACCTGCTAGCGGCCACGCATGGACGACCCGGCCAGCGTTACCTGCTCGGCGGCGAGAACCTGACCTGGGAGCAGGTGCACAACACGGTGGCGGAGCTGGCGGGACTGCCGCATCGGGGCGTGCGGCTCAACCACACGCTCGCGTACCTGGCCGCCGGGGCGGAGGAATTGCGCGCACGGCTGGCGGGGCGCCCGGCCGTCACGAGCCGCGAGCAGTCGTCCATGGTCGGCCGCTACTACTGGTACCGCCACGACCAGGCGACTCAGCTGGGCTACACCCCGCGTCCCGCCCGCCGCGCTTTGGCCGAGGCGCTCGCGTGGCTGGTCGCGAGCCGGCACGTATCGCGCGAGACGCGCACCAGGCTGCACCTGCACGCCGATGTGTTCGCGGCTCGGCGTGCACTGGAGGCGGCCGAACGGGAGCTGGTCAACGCGTGAGGACCTTCCGGACGCTGGTCGTGCTGCGCCAACCGGTCGGCGCGGTCTGGACCACGATGCGCGACCGGCTACCCGAGCTGGTGCCGATGATCGACGATGTCGACCAGATCACAACCCTCGAACGCGAGGAACTCACCGACGACCGCACACGCTTGGTCAACGAGTGGCAGGTGCGTCAACGGATCCCCGAGCTCCTGCGAGGGGCGCTGCCCCAGGGGGAGCTCGGTTGGATCGACCGCAATATATGGGACGACGACTCGCACCTCTGCACCTGGCAGATCGAACCGTTCGTGCTCCCCGGAGCCATCCGGTGCGAAGGGAGCACCTCATACGAGTCGGCGATGGCAGGTCGCGGCTGCCGAGTGCTGTTCGAAGGGAGCTTCGACCTGTCCGACGACGCCCTGTCGGCGCTCGCCGCGCCGCTGCGTCGACCGGCCACGCGGTTCGTCGAGACCATCGTCACGACCCTGATCCCGCGCAACACCCGCAGCCTCCTCGAGGCCGCCGCGCAACGGGCCAGTGAGGATGCTGGTGAACCTGGTTAACCGAGGACGACGCTGTGGTGGAAACCCAGCCGACGATCAGCGAGCGGGCCAATAAAGGGTTGGAAATCCTGGATCGGAGGCATGTCGACCCGTAGCCGGACCGTCGCGTCGGGGTAGTCGTAGACCGTAATGTGGTTCAGCCCGCGGTTGGCGGTGAACAGCAGCGACTGGTCCGCGCACAGCTGCGCCGCGTACACGGAATCCAGCAGGCTGAAGCGGCTTACCCGCAACGCTCCCAGGACGTGGTTGCTGTTTCCGAACACGTTGGCCCGCGCGAGCGCGTCGTAGGTCTGCGTGACGACCTCGCGCGGCCGCTGTAGCAAGGCCTCGAGGTCCGGGCGCTCGTCGATGATCCGAAACGACGAGAGCGTCTCGCGGTCGATGCACACGATCGACTGACTGCCACCGTTGCAGAAGATCACCTCCGTGTCCGACAGGGTCAGATCGGAGTTGATGTGGGCGGGGATCTCACGGCCCCCAGCCCAATGCCGAAGCACCTGCCCCTGCGCGGCGTCGATCTCGAACACGTACTCTTTCTTGAACGCCATCGCCCAATCGTGCCAGTCGACGTGGTCGGTCGGTTCCACCCGAAATGACACCGCGTAGAAGACGTCCGACCCCGGGGCTGCCACCACATGCCAACAGGTCGCCGGCAGTTCAACGACCGAGGCCTCGTCGGTCTCCAGGTCCCAGACTCCCACGTGCCTAGCCTCGCCGTCGCGGCCGTACGCCGGAGAGTCCATCGACCCGTAACAGATGTAGCGACCACTGCCGGTGATCTTCATGGCGTGCGGCAGCTTGACTCGGTGTGGTCCCAGCCGTTTCGGATCGGTGAGGTCGTCCAGTGAGAAGCGGTAGAAGTTCTCGCCGATCGGGGTCATGAACTCGCGGTCCGACAACCAGATGAGGTGGGTACTGCCCTGTAACGACGTTGGCGCGGGTTCGAAGCGCAGGGTGGAGATCCGGTCCAGCTCAGCGAGAGTTACCGCATCGTAGAAAAGCAGATGCTGACCCGCGTTGCCAAGAAAACCGACCGTGCCCGAGGGATTCAGCGAGACGGCGTGACCCGCGGCGATCCCGTCGAAGTAGGCGATCTTGTACGCGTAGGTGTCGGCTTCGGGGTCGTACAGGAACAGGCAAACTCCTGCCAGGCCCTCAAGCCCGTTGACCCCATTACCGTCGAGCGCGATGTGGAACGCGTACGGGTAGCCCTTCACGTCCGGCATCGTGCTGCCTCCTCCTCGGAGCCGGGCGTTCAAGATGCGACCCGGCGTACCACAAGTGGACGCCGCATTATGCCGCGGCGAGTCCGATCAGCTCACCGTAAGCGAGTCCTACTTTGAAACGCCCAGTTCTGGCGGCTCGCGGTACGCATCCGAGCACAGGGACGCCCTCGTGGTGGCCACCCTCCATCCTCGTGATCGCCTACCACTTCATCCGTGACGGGGTCGACCCTCACGAGCTCGGCCCCCGACTGGATGACCCGACGATATTGGTCGACTCGATGCGATGAGGCCCTGGGATAGGCCGTGGTCGAGCGCGGCGTCGATCGTGAGACGGTGCCGTCGGATCTTGCGTGGAGTTCGATGAACGCGGGGATGCGGCAGGGCTGCGCCCACGAGATCCACCGCCATCCATCGTGCCGTCGACCGGCACGGACTCGCCGGTGCGGACGCGCACACGGTCCCCCATCTGCAGCTCGTCGACCGGGACCTCCACCTCCTGCCCGTCGCGGATCACCCGGGCCGTGTCGGGCCGGAGGTCCATCACTTGGCGCACCGCCTGCGACGAGCGCGTACGAACGACCTGCGACACGTAGTCGGACAGGATGTGGTAGGCGGTGACGGACACGTACCCTGCGAAGAAGTGCCCGGCCGGGAACTGCGGGTCGACGAACATCTCCAGCAACCCGCCGGTCAGCCCGCGAACGCCCCGAACTCCAACAGCACGTGATGGTTGAAGATCCCCCGCCGCAGCGACGCCCACGCCATCTTCTTCACGAACCCCTCAGTGACGAACATCGTCTCCAACTTCACGCCGGGATCGGCTACGTCACCCCCGACGACGAACACGAAGGATGAGGGGCACAGATCCGCAAGGCCCGACGCGAGGCATGCGCAGGGCACGCGCCCAGCGCATCGCCTACCGTCGGAACAACCGAACGAGCAGGACCTGACCGTGGTGGGGAGTTTCTTCGCCGAAGCCCGTCATCAGCTCAGACGCACCTCACGGCGCCGCTCGTCGGCGCCACTTATCTCCCGTGTTGGGGTTAGTTGTTTCAGAGCGCGGCGCCCGTTCCGAGATCTGCTCAGCCTCCGCCTCAGCGTCGTCGAGGCTCTTGACCAACACGACCTGCTGCTTCCGGTGCTGATGCCCCAAGCGCGGTAGAACTCGTGCGCCGTTGACGTCCCTTCAGGAGAGCCGCACCCGTATCAGGTTTCCCCTGTGCGCATCGACGCTTCCGCGCCTCCGGCTCGATGCTCCGAGCGAGTGGACTGCGCCGTCTGCCCGGGCGCAGACGACCTTTCCCTCCACCGACCACCCAGGTGATGGTGGACGCTGCCCGTCTCCCGGTCGCGCAGCCCCGATCGCGGCCGTTTTCGGGGCAGCGCGCACACGCGCAGCCGCCCCGGGGCACAAAGCGCGAGCCGCACCGGCGACGGCGGCCGGTACTCCCTGCTCAGAGACGGAGCGTGCCCTCGACGAGCGTGCTCGTGTTGCCGGGGATCCAGATCGTGCCGTCGTCGTCGCGGCTGACGTAGACGCGACCGTCGGCGCCGACGCGGCGACCCTGGCCGGCGACGTACGGCGCGTCGATCAGCCCCGCGCCGACCAGCCACTGCGCCACCGAGGCGTTCAGGCTCCCGGTCACGGAATCCTCGAGGACGTTGCCGCGGTCGTTGCTGAAGAACGCCCGGACCTCGATATCCACCTCGCCCCCGGACGGATGCAGTCCGACCACGCCCACGTCCAGCTCGGTCGGGTGGCTCGTCGGGGCGTCGAGCGCGAGCACGTCCTCGGCGCCCGGCAACAGCAGCGCCGCCCACCCGGGGCCGTTGTCGACCCACGCCGACGTCGACGACGTCCGACGGATCGGTCCCGACGGCCTGCGTCAGCCGCGCGAGCTCGTCGTCGGTCCGCGGTCCGGACCGCTGCAGCTCGGGCGCCGCTAACGCGAGTCGGCCGTCGATCCGTCGCAAGGGCACGTTGCCGACGCTGCACTCCTGGACGATGCGGTCCGGCCACCGCGGCTGGCCGCCGGCCTCCAGCCACGCATGGCCGGTGCCGAGGCTCGGGTGGCCGGCGAACGGCAGCTCGTCGGCCTGCGTGAAGATCCGCGTCGGGGCCGGTCGGCGGCAGCAGGAACGTCGTCTCGGACAGGTTGAGCCAGCGGGTCAACCGCTGCATCTCCTCGGTCGACAGCCCCTCGGCGTCGTGCACGATTGCCAGGGGGTTGCCCGTCATCGGACCGCCACCCGCGAACACGTCGACGTTCCGAAACGTGCGGGTCATCTCCACGTCTCCCTCGCCGGGATCGGGACGCTAGCCGCGCGCCTCGTCTGGCCTTCCCCCAACGGACCAGACACCGCGGTTTGCGGCGATCGGGATCGGTAGCGGAGCGGTCTGGGCAGCGAGGCGCACCCGACCTCGGCGATCCGCCGGCGTCAGCGCCCACCCCCGACACCAGGTCGGCATAACCCCGAGGTCGGCGTAACGGGTCCGTACGAATCCGAGGTTGGCTCCGATGGATTCTTCGGGCCACCCGCACGAGCCGCGTGGGCGAGACTCCGTCGGTGTCCGTCCGATTGCCCGACGGTGAAGTGGTCGACGTCCAGCTATGCGCGAGACCGGCTGTGGCGCAACTCCCAGAGTCGGCCGCGGCCGCCGATGCGCGAAGTGCCGCAGTCGGTTGGGGCTCGGCTTGGATCCGGCAGGCTGGGAGAGCATGCCCGGCGGACCGCCGTGAACCGCTATGGGGACCCTCTCGGGGTCCTGGCACCGGGTCGACGGCAACGTCGTGGGTGACGGAGCGGAGGTCGTAGTCGCAGGTCCTGTGGGGGTCGACCAGCGGATCCTCGTCCTCGAGGTGCTGGTGTCGGGCGCTTGTTGACGAGCACTTCGCGGGGCGGTCACGTCCGGCGACGTCCCACCAAGGACGCTTGGTGGGTCGTTCCCCCTGATTCCCGACGCAGCTTGTGCCAGTTGTAGGTCCGCGGTGGAGGGGATGTGCCGGGGGCGCGCGGCTGCCAAGGCGGTGCGTGCGGCTGGCGCAGACCTGCGGGGCCGTCCTTGCGGTACGCCCTAGTGTCCTGTCCGATTGAAGCGCTGCATTATTGTTCGGTGCCGGTTGCTTGGAGTATGTCGCCGCAGTAGCGGCCGATCGACCCCAGGATCTCTTCGCTGGTCTTGGTCCACACGAACGGTTTG
>JAHWKW010000039.1 GCA_019347675.1 Actinomycetota bacterium
GAGCGTCCACCAGCCCCTCCAGGCGATGCTCGGCGAACCGGCGCCGCCACTTGCCCACCGTGACCGGATTGCACCCCAGCTCGGCCGCGACCTCGACGTTGCTGGCACCCTGCGCGCAGCCCAACACGATCCGGCAGCGCAACGCCAACGCCTGCGACGACGTGTGCCGCCGCGCCCACCGCTGCAAGGTCTGCCGCTCGTCGTCGTTCAGCTCGATCACCACCGTCGGTCGCCCCGCACGCCCCATGCCAGCTCCTGGTCGCCACCATCAGCCCGTCACAGGGAATCTACACCCGCCCAGCCATTATTTAGCGTATTTAGCGGACGGCACACTAGGTGCATGTGTACGAAGAAGGCCTCAACCCTGCGCTCGTGTTTCGGCCGGTTATAGAGGTCGACGGCGAGCAGGGCCTCGGCAATCGACGCATCGAGCATGCGCTTCCAAATTGCGCGCGGCATCGGTTCCCCGCTCAGCCAGGCTGCGCGGTAACGGTACGTGATGGCCGTGACGACCACGGGGGGTCTTCCCATCATGCTTGGACACTGGGCGACCGCTCCCGCGTGATAACGCCACCACGCAGCGACCGGCACTGTTGAACTTGATCCGGTTCCCCGGACGCGGCTATGCGCGATTCTCTAAGTCTGCTCACACGCGGATCGCCGCCCGCAACCACGGCTACGCCGCCACGATGGCCGTCGTGGCATCGGCGAGCAGCCGCAGATGCCGACGGACGGCCCCGAAAAGGGTGAACACCCAGGATCACGTCGACGAGTTCGCCGGTATGTGGTGGGACGACCACACCGTGTTGGTGTTGGCGTTCACCGACCACGTCGAGGAGCACCGGGCCGCCATCGACCGGCTGTGGCCGCCCGCGTTTCGTGTCATCGAGGCCCGCTACACCGAGCAAGAACTCGCGCGTGCGCAGGTGGCCATCAACGCTGATGAGGATCTGCGCGGACGCCTTCCCGGTCGGGTCCTGTACGCCAACAGCCTCGATGTGCCCGGGCAGGTCGTCGAGGTCGCGGTCGCCGTCGACGACCGCGTCACCCGCGACGCGATAGGCCAACGCTACGACCTGGCAATACTCAACCTGCAACCCCGCTTCCACGTCGTCGAAGGCGACGGCCCAAAACTGACGACGGCGACGCAAGTTCAAGGGCTCCTCGCTGATCGCAGTGCATGGGTGATCAGAGTTCCGGGACTTCTAACGGGCTTGCTGGTCGCCGGCGAGGTCGACGAGGTGCTTCAGCGAGCGGCCGAGCCTTGAGCCGGGTGACCAGGAGCTCGTCGCCGGGGCGGGCGACCATGAGAGCGTTCTCGAGCTGGGGGCGGCTGGCGAGCTTGACCGAGGAGAGTGGGTTGGTGGTCGGCATCAGCATCAAGTCGATCAACTTCCGGGACCTACGAACGAAGAAGGCGGATGCCGCGTCGGTGGCAGACCCAGGTCAGAGCCGGATCGGAGTCGTCCGAGCATGACAGCGAAGGGCGTGAGAGGGCCGTGGGACGGATAGGACCGGGAGAACATGATGATGCGTGCTAGGCACTGCCCGATCACTCTGAGAATTCAGTAGATTCTTCGCCTCGAGCAGCAGGCGCTGAGCCGGCTGGACGTGCGATCCAATGGTCCCCCGGTCCGATATCGACATCGGCGGCGGCCCGTCCCCGACGCCTCGTCCGAACGCAGCGCGCCGCCCCGCGGCTGGCGACCTGGTGGGCCGCCCATCCTGATCACCGCGTGGTGTGGGTTACGATGCCAGCGTGGGTCAGGAGAAGACGGTCGGCAACCCGGAGGGTGCCACGCACCCTCGAGTGCCGGATCCGTGGGAGTTCATGCGTGCCCTCGAGGCGAGTGGACGCTTCTACCGTGACAACGCGGTCGGGCGGATCTTCCACCCAGGCGCGGTATCCTACCGGGAGACGGTAGCCGAGCACAGCGTGCACGTCGTCCTGGAGAAGGGACGGATCGTCGCTCATGTCGACCGGTACTCTCCTGTCCGGTTCACGAAAGACGGCGTGGCGCGCTACGCCTTCTGGCGCGTCGCCGTGCACAACGTCGTCGGCGCGGTCAAGGACGTTCTCAGCCTGCCGCACGGCCAGCACTGCGCCGAGCGGTGCCCGACGGCGGGCGAGAGCGTCGAGGTCGGCCCCGACCTGCTCGACCAGCTCATGCGTGAACGTCCCGGAAGCTCCGAGACGGCCGACGTCGATCTGGACCGACTCCGCCGTATGCTGCTTCCCCGCACCGACGAACGCGTGCAACGCATTTCGTTCAACCTCGTGGACGAGGTCGTCCACCTGCTCGACACGCCCGCGGAGCCCTGGAACGTCCAGGTGGAGGTGCGGGTGGCCGGCAGCCTGGACGAACGCCGGCTGAGAGCCGCGATCGATGAGGCCCTCCGCCGCCATCCCATGGCGCGGGCCCGCAAGGCGGCCGCCGAGCAAGCCTGGAACCGCAGCTATTGGGAAGCCCCTCCGACGCTCGACGTCGACCCGTTGCAGGTGAGCCGGCACGTCGACGCCGCCGCCGTGGCATCGGCGAGAGCAGAGCTGCACAGCATGCCGATCCCTCTGTCAACGTCGCCTCCTCTGCGCATCCGACTGGTGCGACAGCGCGACGGGGACCTGCTCATGCTGAGCGTCAACCACGCGGCCACGGATGGGATCGGCGGCTTGCGGATCCTGTACTCGATCGCCCGTGCCTACGCCGGCGAGGCCGATCCTCTCGCCGACGTCGACTTCTTCGCCGCCCGCGACCTCATGGGGAGTCACGCCCCAGCTGATGCCTCCATGAGGGCGCGCCGGTACCTTGCCCTGGCAGAACGGCTACGCGAGCTGCTTGCGCCCCCTGCCCGGCTCGCCGCTGACCAGGGTCGTGAGAGCCCCGGTTACGGCTTTCACCACGTCCGGCTCAGCACCGAGGAGACACGACGCCTCGCCGAGTTCCCGCACCCCGGCAGCGTCAACGACCTTCTCGTGGCCGCCTTGCACCTTGCCGTCGCGGCGTGGAACGGCCGTCACCGATCCCCCTGTCGCCGCATCACCGTTCTCGTGCCCTCCAACCTTCGTCCGGCCGATCACCGCAACGAGATCGTCGGCAACTTCTCCCTTCCCGCGAGGGTCTCGACCACGCCCCGCCGACGGTCGAGCGCAGCGGCGACCCTGACCGCCGTGACGGCCCAGACCAGCCGCAAGAAGCGCAGCGGCCTGGGCACGTCGCTCCTGGAACTCCTCAGCTGGTCGTGGCTCCTGCCGCTGCGGGTCAAGCAGGCCATGATCGACGTCTTCGACCGCCGTTTCACCGACACGGCCATCTTGTCCAACCTCGGACGTATCGACGATCCACCGTCGTTCGGACACGACGTGGGAGAGACGGTCGAGTGCTGGTTCTCGGCGCCCGCCAGGATGCCTCTCGGGTTGTCCATCGGGGCGATCACGGTCGGAGACCGGCTGCACCTGTCCTTCCGCTACCGCCATCCCCAATTCGGTCCTGAAGCCGCGCTCCGCTTCGCGGAGTGCTACCTCGCCCAACTCCGCCGGGTGGTGGAGCAGCCCACGGACCAGGACCGCACCGTTAGGGCAACGTGACCGCGAGCTCCACCGCCTGCGAGGCCGTGGTGGGGTCGTGGGCATCGATGACGGCGATGACGTGGAGGGTTGACCCCGCGACGCGGACGAGCGCGAGGCCCTCCACCTTCTGTGGCCCACTCGTGCCCTGAGGCAGGCGGCCGCCGGCGAGGACCCACGGTCCGTCGACCAGCAGGAGCGCTTTCATCACTGATTCCTGATTCACGGCAGCGATGATGCTTTGGCGACCGCGGCGTGGCTGCGGCACCGACTTTCGACCAGGGTTGCCGACCAATCCGGACGTCGTGGGGCTACGAACCACGCGTGAACCGACCGGAAGGCAACAGCTTGAGACGTTCGATTGCACATACGTTCGCGTTCGCACTGGGTGCCGTGTACCTGGTTGTGGGCATCGCCGGCTTCTTCGTGACCGGCTTCGACAACTTCCTCGCCAACGGCGACGAGGCGTTGCTCATCTTCGAGGTGAACCCGTTCCACAACGTCGTTCACCTGGGGGTGGGCGCCTTGGCTCTCTCAGCGGGGTTGGCTCTCCGCGATCGCGCGGCGGTGCAGGGCACCAACCTCGGCATCGCGGCGGTGTACCTGCTGGCGGCGGCGCTGGGCTTTGCCGGCTACCTGCAGATCCTGTCGATCGATGGGACATGGGCGGCGGACAACTTCCTGCACCTGGGCACAGGGCTGGTCGCGTTGGCGTTCAGCGGCCTGGTCACCCGCACAGCTGTCAAGCACCGAGCGGAGCGCACGCCTGCGACGGCCGTCGGCGTCGGGCCCTCACGCGGGCCGTCCACGACCAGCTCACAGTCACGCGGAGACCGACTGGTCGGATCGAAATCCCCACAGTAGCGCCAATCGCCCGATCGACATGTTCGGTTGCGGGCGACAGGCAGAACGAAACAGCCCACGAGGACGAGGAAGGAGTGACTATGGCCTACGAGTTTCGGTGAAGGGACGCCGGCGCCCACTGCAGCGGACATTTCAAAGCGGCAACGGACGACGAGCTTCAGCGCAAGGTGGAAGAGCATCTGCGCGACAAGCACGAGATTCACACCATCAGCCAGACGCTGATGAGCTACGTCCGCAAGGTCGCCCAGGACCGCTAGCATGGCTGTACTGAGCCATGCGTACAGCGACCACCGCACAACTGCTGGAGTCGGCGCGGGCCCCGTGATCGGGCCCGACAGGATCCACCGGTAAGTCTTGGCCCCGCAGCTCGGCTGCGGGGCCAAGTGCCGCCGTCAGCGCAGAGGGAGCCAACAAGGGCACCGCTTCCTACGCACTGGGAGATCGATGGTCAACCGTCCTCGCCGCTTGCGGGCTTCGGGTCGCCACGACAGGTCAGTGACCGACGACGAGACGCTGATGGCCATGGTCGCAGGCGGTGACCACAGCGCATTCTCCGCGCTGTACGATCGGTACGCCGACCGCGTATTCGGGCTGGTGCACCGGGTTGTGCGTGATCCCTCCCACGCGGAGGACGTCACCCAGGAGGTGTTTGTCGAGGCCTGGCGCAAGGCCCGCTCGTACGACCGCGACCGCGGAGCTGTGGCCACATGGCTGCTCACTCTGGCCCACCGGCGAGGGGTCGATCGGGTCCGACGGGAACAGAGCCTGCGAGATCGCAGCCACCGCGCCGCCGTGGACAACCCCTCGGCGGGCTTCGACGTGGTCGCCGATGGCGTTGACACCACCCTCAAGCACGAACGTATTCGCCGTGCGCTGGGAGAACTGACCGACCTGCAGCGCGAAGCGATTGAGCTGGCCTACTACGGCGGGAACACCTACCGGGAGGTCGCCGAAATCCTCGACGTCCCCCTGGGAACGGTTAAGACGCGTCTGCGAGATGGACTCATTCGTTTACGCAACGCCATGGAGGTGGGCACGTGACCTCCGACGCTGACATCCACACCCTGTCGGCTCCGTACGCGCTCGATGCGCTGCCCGACGACGAACGCCGCGCGTTCGAAAGCCACCTGGCGACCTGCCCGGGATGCCGACGAGAAGTCGACGAATTGCGAGCGGCCGCAGCGTCGCTGGCTGTGCCCGTCGAGGAGCCCGCACCCCGACCGCTGCGTGACCGCATCCTAACAACGATCGAGGTCACCGCCCAAGATCCTGGCCCCACTGGGCAGCAAAACCATCCGACGTGGACGTGGCCACAGATCCGAAATGTTGTCGCGATCGCTGCCGCTGCCATAGTTGTGATCGTTGCAGGGCTCGGCGCGGTGATCGCAGAGCTCAACGGCAGCATCGACGATCTTCAGGCCCGCACGGAAGCGGCCTACGACGTCCTTGCCGCTGGGGAGCTGCGCACCGTGACCCTCACGGGCACATTCCAAGGCAAAGTGCAGCTGATCGCGTCCGCACGGGCCGACCAGGCCATCATCGTCGCCCAAGGCCTACCGGTGATCGACGACAGTCGCACCTACGAACTGTGGTTCATCGACACCAGCGGAGCGCGACCGGCCGGGCTGTTCCGACCCGACCAGCACGGTCGCACCTTCCAAGTGGTCGCGCATGGTGACCTATCCGGCGTCGAGCAGGTCGCGGTCACAATCGAACCGGCGAACGGCTCGCGTCAGCCAACGTCCGAGCCGGTGCTCACGGCAACCCTCTGACTTCGCGCAAACGTCACCGTCCTGATTCGGGTTCTCCGGAGAGCTTGTAAGCGCGTCCCGAGGAGCTGAGGGGTAGCCGTTCAGCGTGCCGTGGTGATGGTGCGCGTGACACCGTCCGTGTTCACCGAACGTGAGGCTGCAAGAGGAAAGACCACCGCGTCATCCTCGAACTGCGTATTCGTGTGCTGGCCCACGCGCTGATGGACGTGGACGTCACGGCGCAGAGCGGCGCCGGCTACGTGCGCGCAACCCCGATCAGCGTGCCACGCACCGAAACGGCTACCGCGATCGGCGGTGGGACACCCGGGTGGGCACGGTACAGCTGCGTATCCCGCGCGTCGACACCCTCAGAGGCTCGCTCTATCGGGATCGATGCCACCTGAATCGTTTCGTGAACGGACCAATCCGTGCGGTCGCCGGCTGCGAACCACGTTTTTGAGAGCGGAACGGAGGCTAGGGGAGCCGCCCACCGCTCGACATGGACCGCAACGGATCAGGAGATTCAGATGCGACACCTAGCTCACAACGGCCGCCTGGTGGCCGTCTCGGCGGTAGCGGCGCTGGTGCTGGCTGCCTGCGGCAGCGGCACGGACGACCCCGGCACTCAGCAGACCTCCGACCAGCAGACCGAGACGCACGACGACATGGGTCAGGACGCTGCAGGCGAGGACCCGTTCGGCGCGCTCAAGCGAGCAGCCAACCACGTCGGCAACGACGGGTCCGCCCAGGCGGTCGCCGGCGGGGTGGCCGCCGCCGCGGGCCTGGAGGGCGACATCGAATCCCCAGCGGCACAGGCCTACGCCTCGCTAGCGACGCTGCTGCAGGAGCACGTGTACCTGGCTGGCATCGCGGTCGACATGGGGCTGTCCGCCGGCCTGGACTCGCGCGAGTTCGAAGCTGCAGCGGCTGCCCTCGACGAGAATTCGGTCGAGCTGGCGGACGTTGTGGGTTCGGTCGGGGGCGAGGAGAAGCGCGATGCGTTCCTCGGCCTGTGGCGCGAGCACATCGGGTTCTTCGTCAACTACGCGGAAGGCGCCGCCGGCGGCGACGACGACATGAAGCAGCAGGCGCTGGACAACCTCGACGGCTACCGCCAGCAAGCGGGCGCTTTCTTCCAGGAGGTCACCGGCGGTGAACTGCCTGCCGACGCGGTCGCCGAGTCGCTGTCGGGCCACATCGACACGCTCACCCAAGCGATCGACGCTGCAGCTGCCGGCGATACGTCGGTGTTCGCCGAACTGAAGGAAGCTGCCACCCACGTGGGTGAGGACGGTTCCGCGAAGGCGCTGGCCTCCGGAGTTGCCGCCGCCGCGGGGCTCGAGGGCGACATCGAGGCGCCGGCTGTACAGGCCTACGTCACGTTGTCGACCCTTTTGGAGGAGCACGTCTACCTGGCTGGGATCGCGGTTAAGACCGCCTACTCGGCAGGTCTCGACAGCCCCGCCTTCGAAGCCGCGGCAGACACGCTCGATGAGAACTCGGTCGAGTTAGCGGACGTTGTGGGTTCGGTCGCGGGCGAGGACAAGCGCGACGCGTTCCTCGACCTGTGGCGCGAGCACATCGGGTTCTTCGTCAACTACGCGGAAGGCGCCGCCGGCAACGACGACGACATGAAGCAGCAGGCGCTGGACAACCTCGACGGCTACCGCCAGCAAGCGGGCGCTTTCTTCGAGGAGGTCACCGGCGGTGAACTGCCTGCCGACGCGGTCGCCGAGTCGCTGTCGGGCCACATCGACACGCTCACCCGAGCGATCGACGCACTCGCGGCGGCGCTGACCGGCTGACGACAGACACCTGACAGAGGCTGGAGGGCTCGTGTCGAAACGGGCCCTCCAGCGCTCTTGCCCTCTTTACAGTAACTGGAGGACCCCATGTTCCCTCGACGACTCACCGTCCTGGCCCTCGTCGCTGTCGTGATGGGCGACTGCGGCGGCCAAGGATCCCAGGCGCCAGCCCCAGGCGCGCCCTCGAGCTCGGTGGCCATCGTCTCCTTCGACTACACCCCGCGCGACATCAGCGTCGCTGTCGGCACCACAGTCACGTGGACCAACGAGGACGAGTTCGCGCACACCGTGACCGGCGGCACGCCCGACGATCCGACCGGACCCGAGGGCGTGATGGGAGAGCTCGGCGAGATCAACGGGCGAGGTGAAACGTTCTCCTGGAGCTTCGAGGAGACCGGAACTTACGAGTACTTCTGTCGCTTCCACCCAGGACAGATGCGCGGGACCGTCACCGTCACACGCTGACCGGGGTACGGGTTCGAACCAATCTAGAACGTCTGCTGTCCCGAAACACGAGCGACATCCACGACTATCGAGGAGGAGAACCGATGGGTCCAGCTCCGGGACGGCCTCATCCGGCTCCGTGAGACACTGGGGGTGAGCACATGAAGCTCGAACAGGCCGACATCCACACCCTGGCCGGGGCGTACGACCTCGACGCGCTGCCCCCGGACGAGGACCGTTGGAGTCCACTACACCGTTCGACGACTTCTACACCCGCGAGCTTCCGCGGGTCGTGGGCGCGGTGAGCCTGTACTGCGGCGATGCCGACGTGGCCTCCGAGCTCGCGCAGGAGGCGTTCGTCCGTGCGTGTGAACGCTGGGATGAGGTCTGCCGGATGGCTCGCCCGGGAGCGTGGGTGCATCGCGTAGCAATGAACCTGGCGAACTCGTACTACCGGCGCCGGCGAGCAGAACGGCGAGCACGACAACGCCAGTCCCAGGAGACCGACGATGTTCACCGCGATCCCGACGTCGCGGACAAGGTCGCGATCCGCCGGGCGGTGTCATCGCTGCCCAAACGTCAGCGGCAGGCGTTGATCTGGCGATTCTACGTCGGGATGAGCGTGGCCGAGACCGCCCATCAGATGGATGCAAGCGAGTCGGCGGTCAAGTCGCTGACCTACCGGGCGACTGACAGCCTTCACGACATGCTCTTCGAGTCGGACAGGGAGGTCGGGGATGTCCGCCCCTGAAGTAACCGAGCTGCTCGAACGCGGTGCCGCGACACCGTCGTCCATGGCGGACGTCGACGAGATCCGTGCGCGCGTACAGATCCGCCGTCGCCGGCGGCGCTTCGCGTTGGGCGCGGCCGTGGCCGCCGTGGTTGTCGCCGTCGTTGGCGGGGCCTTGCTGGGAGCGTCGCTGTTCCGGGACCCTCCGATGCCGTTCGTGGACGACGAACCGGCTCCGGCCTCATCCTCTGCGATCGTTCTTCCCACTATCCCGACGCGCGAAGGTGAAGGCGGCGACTTGGCCGCAGCTCACGGGCGACTGCGCTTCGACCCGGACGACCGATGCTTCTACCTGGACCAGGGTGGAACCCGGACGTCGGTGGCATGGCCGCGAGGATGGTACGCCGAAGACGACCCGCCCCGGCTCATCGACGCCGGCGGGACAACCCGGCTACACGTCGGCGACCGCGTGGAACTCGGCGGCGGCTACGGCCAAACGTATGAAGGCCGTGAACCCTGTCCCGGCTCCGACGGGTGGTTCTTCGCCTGGCAGGTCAACGAACGCGGCAACTGACTCTCATCAGAGCCGCCGCTACTGGCCGCTTCGGGACTACGGCGCAAACCTCGTTCGGCGGCACGGCGCAGTTCAACTGTTGCGCCCCACGGCCGTAGGAGATCGGCAGTCTTCGCCGAGGGTGTTCACCGCCTCGTGCATCGAGCCGCGGCCTCGCCGGCCCGGTCCGGTCGTGCCAGCCTGACTCAGAGTTGCTCGAGAACGCTGGCGTCGTGCTCGTCGAGGCGTTCGCGCAGACCCCTAAGTGCGAGCTTGGCATTGATGGCTGCGGCGATCTCGGCTTGTTGGCCGGCGGTGGCGGGAAGCTCCAAGCCCAGTTCACGGGTGAACCACTGCATCACGTCGGGCCACCACCACAACTGGTTGCGCTGCTCCGCCCGTGCCGCTGGCGGTGGGAAGTTGCCCGGGCCGCGCCCGCCCGAGACCAACAGACGGACGCTTTCGTGGGTGCGGCCGGTTCGTCTGGCGATGTCGGCCACGGTCACCAACTCGTCAGTCTCCAGCCGGGTGACGCGCGCTTCGGGGACCGCCTGCTCGATCTGGCGGATGGCGGCCACCACCGCGTCGGCGTAAGAGTCGGCCTCGCGATCGAACGCCGCATGCTGCACGCCTGCGGCCACGCCGAAGGTGGCGTCATCGCAGCCAGCCTCCCACAGAGAGTCGAGACGGGCGTCGGTCTGCAGGTCGGCGCCCTCGACGATGAGGGTGAAGTGGTACAGCGTCACGGTAGGTCTCCTACGTGTTGGCAGCGGTCGACTGCGCGCCGTAGCCGAGCCGCATGTAGGTCGGAGTTGCGGGGTGTCGACCACACCGACTCCTGATGGCCCTGGCGGGTGCGTTGGGGGCAGCGCATGTAGCCCCAGCGGTGACCGCCGGCCGTGGGCACGACCGTCCAGCCGCGGTCCTCCGCGTAACGCAATGCCGCCTCGACCTCCTTCTTCGGGTGCCGCCGCCGGGTCATGTTGGAAACGTACAACGCAGCTGTGACACGTGGGCTGGCGGGATCGGGAGGCGCGGCAGTGTGGGGGTCTCTGCTGTAGCGCTCTCACCCTCGCGCCCCCCGGGGAGGCCCTCAGTCGATGTAGCCGACTGCTTACCTTCCTGTAAGCACCACCCGTGAACGGTGGGCCCTAGGGCGCCGCGATCGGGGATTGCTCAGCAACGACGGGTGCCTCGACGGGGACGCTGCCGCAGCGCGGTGGCCCGTCGCCGCGCCGGCGTCGGAGTGTCGCGACGTAGCCCAGCGATGACCGCGTAGTCGAACAGCTCGCACACCGCACGAGCCGCCGTTCGTCCTCGCCGTGCGGCGCCGCTGGGCGTGGCCGCTGACGCGAGTCCCGGTCAGCGTTCACAGCTTGCGGGGTGGTGGTGTCGTGACGAGGATCTCGAGGTAGCGGGCGTCGTAGACGACTGCATCGTCTTGCCCGTAGTTGACCTGCTCGATGAGTGCCTTGATCTGCGCTGCCATGGCGCCGTAGCGCTCCGGCGGCATGCTCGCCTTCGCCACGACGGACAAGCCGTGGGCTTCGCTGCTGGAGCGCCAGTTGTCCCACGAGCGGTAGCGCAACGTCAACATCCGTTCGCGGACCTCGATCGTGGTCTCGGCCGGTGCGAACAGTTCGCCGACGTGGTCGCGCACCCCCCAGTCCAGCGGGTCTGGCGCGCCGGGCGGCAACGGCGACAGGTGGCTGCGCACGATCCGGAACTGCTGCGCTGTCACGTCGTTGGGCGGCCATGCGGTGATCCCGATCGTGCCGCCGGGTCGGGTTGCACGTAGCGCCTCGGCGGCCGCCCGATGGTGGTCGGGCGCGAAGATGATCCCGAAGACGGACGTGACCTGGTCGAATGCACCGTCAGGGAACGGCAGG
>JAHWKW010000040.1 GCA_019347675.1 Actinomycetota bacterium
TGGGTCTCGGAGCCCTCCCCGCGGGCGGCATCCTCGGCCGGATCCGCCGCGATCGACGCCTCAGCGCCGGGCGAGCCCGCCGGGCCGGAGGTCGTTCCGGTGCCGCCGCAGGCACCCAGCAACGAGCCCAGGACCGCAACGATGAGAAGCTTCCGCGCTGTCCACTGCCGCCTGCTGTCCATGTGGCATCCGCTGTCTGCGACCTGTCGTCGCTCCACGATCAGCTCCGGCGGGCTCGCCGAGCCGTGCGGGTTGACCTGCCGGTCCTCGTGCTCGTCCATCCATCGTGATCACAGCCTCCCACCGGAGACAGGCTGGCGAAGTCACTTTGCATATCCCCGACTCGCCCCGTCCCACCGGTCCCACATCTCCGCGATCTGTTCCTCGGTCAACCTCTCGGTCATGGGTCACCTCCGTCGGTTCGCGGAATCCTCCGCTGATCGACGAGGTGTTGCGATCACCCCCTGAGCCCGGACCCGTGCTCCTTACGGCCCTCTGGCGCTTATGCCGTGTTCTCTCCCCAGACGTCGCGCGCGAACGACTGCAGTCGCTTGCACACGAATCTGCCCTCGATCGTCAGTCGGATGGGTGGAAGGGTCGGCTGAGGGCGATGATGCGTTCGATCTCGTTTCGGACGTGCAGAGCGAGATCCCGGCTGGGCTGAGCAGCTACCGCGATGCCCTCGACCTCGTCGTGGGTAGAGCCGATCACGAACAGGTTCTCGTCGTTGAAGTCGTTGGCGGGCCGGGTGTAGTTCATGCTGCCGGCCACCATCACCCGTCGGTCGATGACCATGAGCTTGTGGTGAACCTTGCGCAGCGACGCGAATATCCCGGCCTTTTCAGGGACGAATAGCTCGATCTTCGGGTGGTCCAGCCAGCGTGGGGCCGCCCAGCCGTGCGCCGCCTGGGCCGGGTCCAGTACCCCGCGGATCGACGGGATCTGCGGGTTGTCAGCCATCGCCAGCAGCGCGTCGTCAATCCCCGACGACCCGGCGAAGGTGAAGATCGCGAACACGATCTCCTTGCGGGCCTTGAGGATCTGCTTGACCAGCTCCAACTCCGGGGTGTGATCGGGGGCGAACAGCACCTTGACCGGCATCCCAGACAGGTCGTAGATGGCCGGAACCGACCCGTGGCGGCCACGCCCGAACTCCCCGCGGCGTAACTGTTCGACCTCGTCCAGGTAGCGCCGGCACACGTAGGCGCTGTGGAACACGATCAGGTGGTTGAGGTTGTGATGGGTGTCGGTGACCGTGAAGTTCGCCGACCCGGCCCCGCACCGCGTACGGGCCACCTAGCCAGCGGCGTAGGGTTCCCGTCCCGAGGACGATGACCGGCGAGGAGCCATGAGCGAGGATCCGCATTCCCACGGCGGCCGCCGACGTACACCCAGCCCGGCGCCCGGGCCCCGACCCACGCGGAGCGCACGCGGACGCTGGTCGCAACCTGCGACAGCGGGACGCTGAGCACGGTGGCGGTGGAGCCCGCCGGCTACCCGTTCGGGTCCGTGGCGACCTACGCGCTGGACGATGACGGGACTCCCTTGGTGCTGATGAGCAGCATGGCCGAGCACGCCCGCAACCTGGCTGAGGACCGCCGCTGCTCGCTGCTGGTGGCCGCACCGGAGCCGAGTGGCACCAGCCGGCTGGCCGGGGCTCGGGCCACCCTGCTCGGGGAGATGGTTGCGGTCGGGGAGGACAACCAGGACGCGGCCACGGCGACCTACCTCACGGCCCATCCGGGAGCGTACTGGGCGGAGTTCCCCGACTTCGGCGTGCACCGCCTGGAGGTCGTCGCCGTTCGGTACGTACGCGGCTTCGGGGAGATGAGCTGGGTTGACGCGCAGGCCTACCGGACCGCGGAGCCGGATCCGATCGCGCCCGCGGAGGACGGCATCGTCGCGCACATGAACGACGATCACCGAGGCCACATGCGTGCCATGGTGGGCCACTATCTCGATGTCGACGGGGAGGTCACCAACGTCACCATGTTGTCCTGTGACCGTTACGGGTTCGACCTGCGGCTGGAGCTGGCGGCTGCCGATGACGAGCCGGCGGTGGCCTTCGGGCGCATCGGTTTCGGCGAGCCGCTCACCGACGGCTCACAGGCACGCGAGGCGATGATCGCACTGGTAGGTGCTACGCAGGGCTGATCGGGGACGGCCGGCCTGGTCACCGCCCGGCGCCGGCTGACCCTCCTCAAGTCCGCTGCTCTCCGAGCAGGCGTCTCAATGCATGTGTCGGGACAGTGCATCGCAGTGGCCATGGGCTGGTTCGGAGGGATGGCGAAGCAGTGCATGGATGCTCGTGCGACGATAGCGCCCACGACGGCGAAGAACGGCGGACACGAGCTGCACGAGTGTCTCCTCTTGGTCCGGAGCCCCTACGTGGGGTAGGACACGACCCGGATCGCCGATCGACACCTCTTTGCCCCCGGCGGACATTTGCGCGGATAACCTCCGCGCGACGGAGGCGCAGCTAGGCCTGTCGGGCGTTGAAATCGGTGGGCGGTCGGGCGGTCGGGTGATAATGATGGCGATGGGCTACTGCAACGCGTGCTGATGGTGGACCGTGGTCGAGGCGGTCCACGCATCCGGCAAGGGATCCGCTCCAGCTGACAGCCAAGGGGAGGGCTGTGGTCGAGGTTCGCCCGGTGCGGTCACGCGCAGAGCTCGATGACGCGCTCGTGCTCGTCGACTGGACGACCCGTGGGGGCCCCAGCGTGCGTCCCAACGAAGCCCTGGGTACTACCGGCGACGCTTCGACACTCACGCTGAGCTGCAGATCGTAGCGATCGCCGACGGTCACGTGGTCGGGGCAGCGCTGGCCTCCACCAAGCCAGGATCGGACACTGCGGTGATCGGCGAGGTGGCGGTCGCGACACCGATACAGCGGCGAGGCATCGGTCGAGCGCTGCTGGACGAGGTCGCCCGACAGGCACGTCGCCGGGGGCTGGCCGACCTAGCGCTGGGCGCCGACGAAACCGTCGCCGGTTTCTACCGTGCCTGCGGGTTCGCACCGACCCTCCAGGTCACCACCACCGGTCCCGACCGCGACGAGCTGATGGCTCATGCCAGTGCGATACTCGGACACCCGCGGCCCACGACCGAGCAGGATGACGGCACCCGTCGGCACGTCTGGCTACCGATCAACGACTACGACGACGCCCCGCTGGACGAACTGAATACGGTCGAAGCCTGTACGGCGTTCATCATGTTCTCCCGTCCCCTGCCCACCGCCGAACAGCCCGTCGCAACCTCCAAATGATCCGACGAGCCCGTTCCCCACGGTGACGGCAACGGTATGCGAGTGGTGGATGTGTGAGGTCAGTCCGGTGGTGCCTGGTGTATTGGGCCCCCGGCGTTCCCACGGATGCGCCCTTCCCGGGGCCCGTCGGGCCGTGGTCCCCAGCCCGGCTTCCCGACGTCGTTGGGGACGGCTCACGTGTGCACCGGCGCGTCGCCGAGGCGGTGCGATAGGCCGCCTCCTCGGTCGAGGTACGGCCCGCCCGCTTCGACGGGCATGCAGACGGGAGGGTCGAGAGCTGGCTGCAGCATCGGCGACGGAGGACGGTTTTAGGCGAGTCTGGACGTGTCGTTCCTCGGGCGGGTGCGACTTCCACGACCTCGCCGAGGTCGAGGCGCGGCTGTTGTCCTTCCAGCACCGCTGGGAACACACGGCCACCCCCAAGTGGAAGTTCACCCGCGCCGCCTTCGCGACCTGCTCACTCGCCTCGCCTACCGCAGACCCTCCCCGCCGCGGTCTGATCGATACGTCACCGTAATTCCGTGGCAGAGCACTGACTGAGTCGCAGCTCACCTCGATACCTCCGCTGGTTCTCGTCCACGGCGTCGGTGGCGGCTGGGATGAGCTGCTGGTTTCCCCCTCCCGGCCCTGGTCCTCCTGGTGGTCTATCTGGCCGAAGCCTGGTGCAATCGTCCGGGCCGCGCCAGCGCGAGTTCGAGCAGGCTGTTGGTGTTGGCAGTCGACGGGCGCTTCCTTCACTGGCGTGTGTCCCGCTGGTCGAACCAGTTCGTGGGCGGCAGGCCAGTGTGTCGGGTGAGGTAGGCGAGCCGGCCTGCATGAGCTGCGGCGTCGCAGATGCGTCCTCCTACATGCCAGGAGGTTGCGACGCTCGCGGCACCTCCCAGGAAAGGGATCACGCGCAGCGAACGTCGTCGGACCGACCGCCGAACCACCTGTTCCAGGGTCTCGACGAGCGCCCGCGTGCCGGTTTGCTGAGCGATCACGCGTGGGAGGCGGGACTGCTCCGCCGCTGCGTGGTCGTCGCCGGTGAGGTTGCCAACCACCCTGATCAGGGTTGTGCGTCGACGTTGGGAGTCGGTGTCACCTGCGATGGCGGCGATCTCGACGGCAGCGGGAACCAGTGCCGGGTGGCCGACGGGTGTTCCGAACACGTTGAGGGTGTGTGCGGCCGCGCGCAGGCCACCGCGCACCACGATTGACACGTCGGCTGCGACCGCCAGCACAGCTGCCGCCAGGTTGACGGAGGCGGCGCCGGCCACGGCGCTTTGAGCTGCCAAGCGGCGTGTGTGGTTTCGGCGTACCTGCTCGGCGCGTTCGTTCGCACGTCCGAGCACCTCAGACCGCTGTTGCCGTGCTGTTGGCTTCGGCATGGCTGCATCGTCGTCGAGGTCATGCCGCAGCTGGTCGTCGAACTCACGCAGCACCCGCGTCGTCGCATCCTCGATCGCAGCTGCCACACGTTGGGAGGCCAGCAGACGCTGCAACGCCGCCTGTGTCCCGTCGCCGATCCGGGCCAAGGCCTGGTCCGACAGCGAGGATTCCTCGCCGACCCACCTCCGGGCAGCGTCGACCTGGGCCCGCTCGAAGTCGGTCAGTTCACTATCCACGTCCGCGGTCACGTCATAACCCCTTTGCTTGTTGCGGGTTGCCAGCCGGCTCCTCATCGTCACATGCAAGTGGTCTGCTGGGGGTCTTCTCGCGACGGTGGCTGCGAGCTCTCGTCGCCGGATCGAGTCTCGCCGCGACGGGAAGCCGCGAACTCTCCGAGCAGAGGACGGAGGAGTGCTGCCGGGCGTCATCCTGACCTGGGACAGCTGCTCGTCTGCCAAACACACCCCGGTCTCTGGTACAGGAGATCGGCGAGCGACGCGGCCTTTCAGTGCGGACGCGACGGCAGAGACGATCGAGGCGGAGGATCCGATGCGATTCGGCTGGTGCGGATGGCCCGGCGGCGCAGCCTCTGTGCTGCTAGCCCGAGGCTTGATCCCCCTCCCGCACCCCCCCACCCTTCGCCTGTTCCGCCAGCTCCTGATAGCCCATAACGTCGCGGAGGATGTCGAGGTCGAGCTCATCCGTGCCGTGCAGCACGCTGACGTCGCCCGTGGACTCCAAGACAACCGCCCGGACCGCTGCGTAGTTCAGGCAGTTCGCCTCCCGCAGCTTCCCCCGAACATCGTCTTCGGTGATCCTCCCCCGTCGCAGATTCGCCTCAATCATCCGGTCCCCCGCCATGATGAGCTTGGGCGCGTTGTCCACAATCCTGCTGAAGTTGCCGCGCCGCCGCCCCAGCGCGATGAGGGTCTGCATCCCGTAGAGGACCCCGAGCGCGACGACCCCGTTCGGGAGGGTTGCGCTCGGCGACGCTGCCACCGTGGCCATCAGCGACCCGAACGACACGGTGATAGCGAAGTCGAAGCTCGACATCTTCGAGAAACTGCGCAACCCCGCCAAACGCGTGTAGACGATGACCGACAGGAAGATGCCGACCGTCGAGATGACGACGAGTCCCAGCTCCAACCAGCTGGTACCGAGCCATTTCGTGATCATGAGACCGCCTCCGAGCGACTGGGGCGGTCATCGTGCCAAAGGCCGCCTCGCGCGGACGAGGCCGTCAGGCTCCGGTCAGGGGGACTGGCGTGTCCGAGCTCGCAACGCCCGACGCCGCCGGTGCGACGACCAGCTGCCGGTACGCGCCGCTCGGCCCATCCGATCGTCGTGGCGTGGGCCCTTGCTCCACGATGCGTCCCTCATCCATGATCTCTTCGTGACCCTGTCGAGATCGCTCGTGGCCTCGTCGAGTACCAGGATGGCGGGGCGGTTGAGTGTCGTACCCCCGGCACCGTCACCACCGCAGCGGCTGATCGCTCCCAGCCCAGCCCGCGACACCTATCAACACGCGTTCAGCCGTTGGCGCCCACAACGGGGAAGACCGGGCGCCATCACCAACCGCTCGCGAGTCGGGTAAGGGGCTGGGTCGGTGCGGGACCTGGGTCGACGGTAGGTCGGGCAGCGTACGGGCCGTCCGTTTCCGGGTGCGGCCTACAGCGTCACTCCGCCGTGGTCGGGTTCGTCCGTGTCCAGCCCCTCCCCGTCGAACGGCTCGTAGTTCCCTCAAGCCGCTCACCGACAGCGTTCACCGCCAGCTATTGCGACGTGACGTAGCGACCGCGACCTGGTCGGATATGGGCGAGGCCGAGGCGCTCGTAGAGCACCCGGTCGGGCATCTCCTTGTAGCGGCCCAACCCGCTTTGCTGTCTGCGACGGCGCAGGTGCCTGCGCACACGACGGTTGGTGTAGGCCTGGAGCTTGTCAAACGCGTCGGACGCGTGGGTGTGAGCGATCGCGGTAGGGACCGTCGTCGCTGCGTGTTCCGGCGGGGACGGCAGGCTTACCGTGGGGAGGTTCGACTTGTCCGACACGTCTGGAGGCTCGTCCCGGTCCGAGAGCCGGGGCTACGGGACGTTCGAGGGCGTCTTCGTCCCCACCCTCCTCACGATCCTCGGCGTCATCATGTACCTCCGTGAGGGGTGGGTGATCGGCAACGCCGGACTGCTCGGCGGCCTGGTGATCATCGGGATCGCGTTCGGGATCAGCGGCGCGACCGGCCTGTCCATGTCGTCGGTGACCACGAACATCCGGATCGGGCCGGGAGGCGCATACTCGATCATCTCGCGGTCGCTCGGCCTGGAGGTCGGCGGCAGCATCGGGATCCCCCTGTACCTGTCCCAGGCGCTGGCCGTCTCGCTGTACATCTTCGGGTTCCGCGCCGGCTGGCTCACGATCTTCCCCGACCACCCGGCGCTGGTCGTCGACCTCGTCGTGTTCGTGGTGCTCTTCGCGATCGCGTCGGTGTCCGCCAGCCTGGCGTTCCGGGTCCAGTACGTGATCCTCGCGATGATCGTCGCATCGCTCGTGTCGATCGGGTGGGCGGCGGCGACCGGACCGATGGACCAACCAATCCAGCTGTGGGGGCAGTTCCCCGGCGCCCCGGAGGACGGCTTCCCGGGGACGTCCTTCTGGGTCGTCTTCGCCGTGTTCTTCCCGGCCGCCACCGGGATCATGGCTGGCGCGAACCTGTCCGGTGAGCTGGAGGACCCCCGGCACAGCATCCCCCTCGGCACCATGGCGGCCATCGGGGTGAGTTTCGTGATCTACGCGCTCCTGGCGGTGTGGCTCGCAAGGACCGCCTCCCCCGACGAATTGGTCTCCAACTACACGATCATGGTCGACCGGGCCGCGTGGGGGCCGGCCGTGCTGGGCGGGCTCCTGGGTGCCACGTACTCGTCGGCCCTGGCCTCGATCGTCGGCGCCCCGCGCATCCTGCAGGCGCTGGCGACCCACCAGATCCTGCCTGGCGGTTCGTGGATGGCGCGGACCACGGCCGAGGGCGAGCCACGCAACGCGATGGCGGTCACTGCGGGCATCGTGTTCGCAGCACTCATGCTGCGCGACCTGAACGCGGTCGCCCCCCTCATCACGATGTTCTTCCTGATCACCTACACGATGATCAACCTGGTGGTGGTGATCGAGCAGAGCCTGGGGCTGGCGAGCTTCCGACCGCTGCTGTGGGTGCCGCGCGTCGTCCCGCTGGCGGGAACACTCGGGTGCGTGTTCGCGATGTTCATAGTGAACCCGACCTTCGGCCTCCTCGCGGTCGCCGTTGTCATCGGCGTCTACGCGTACCTCGTGCGCCGGCACCTGGCGGCCCCCTACGGCGACGTGCGCAGCGGCCTGTTCGTCGCGGTCGCCGAGTGGGCCGCGAAGAAGGTCACGGCGCTGCGCGGGACCCACGAGCGTGCGTGGAAGCCCAACCTCCTGGTGCCGGTCCAGGACGACCGTGAGCTGCAGGCGACGTTCCGGCTGATCCACGCGATCGCCTACCCGAAGGGGTCGGTCCGGATCATGGGCGTCCAGAGCGCGGAGGACACGAGCGGACAGCTCGTGCCCGTGCGGCTCGACCGGCTCTGCGACGCCTTCCAGGACGAGGACGTGTTCGCCTCCTGGACCGTGGCCGAAGCCCCATCGCTGTCGGGCGGGGTGATCACGGCGCTCGGAGCGGTGGGCGGGTCGTTCCTTCGACCGAACATCGTCTTCCTCACCCTCCCCGACGATCCGCGGCGGACCGCCCACGTCCACGAGATCGCCTCACACGCACGCGAGCACGACGTCGGGGTGCTGCTGTACGTGCCGCACCCGACAACGGGGCTCGGACGACAGCGCTCGGTGAACCTGTGGCTGCGCAGCCCGACGCTCGAGCCCGAGGCGGAGGCCGCCGAGACCGACCTGGCGCTGCTAACCGCGTACAAGCTGCACCGCAACTGGACCGGCCGGATCCGCCTGCTCACCGCGATCCCCGAACTGGAACGCAAGCAGGCGGTCCGCGACGGTCTCGAGCGACTGCTCGATTCGGCGCGGTTGCCTGACGCCGAGGTGTACCCGATCGAGGGCAGCTTCCTCGAGGCGATCCACAAGGCACCGACCGCCGACCTGCACGTCATGGGTCTGCCGACCGACGTCGACACGGCGTGGCTCAGCGACATCGTCCACCGGACCCGTTCGTCGTGCCTGTTCGTGCGCGGGTCGGGGCGCGAGAGCGCGCTGGCCTGAGCCACGGCTCCGCCGGACCACCGCCCGGGCCGGAGGACGATCGGACGATCCCCGGTGGTCCACCCCAGTACACGGCTGCGCGCATACGACTGCGTGATCGGGCGAACGACCACAGTCGTCGACGCCAGCTCTGTGCTTCCCCCAGGGGGCCCTTACTCGCTACGACGACGGTCGTGGAACGATCGGTATCGCCCTCATGGTGTGATGGGCGTCTGGACGTCTCAACGTGGGTGATACGAGTTCGAGATCATATGGATGCTCCCACGCGACCAGTGAGGGGCTACGAGAACGCCCGGCCCCATCGACCGTCTCGACCTCGACGCCGAACTCGAACGCTGGTCAGGCGTGCACACCGGCGGCCCTCCGCTCAACACGAGGGGTTGTCGTCGCCGAGGTCGGTCCACAGCTTCTCAAGGCGCTCCGCCGCACCGTGTGGGTCCGAGGCCACGACGACCCCGTTCACAGCTGTACGTCAGCTCTCGGGTCTGACGACAGCGCGTTCGACGTCCGTTGCGAACCGCAGGCCTCGGGCCCACCAGAGCACGTGCATCCCAGATCGCGAGAGAGCTTCCAGCTCGTGGCCGGGCAACTGTGGCTACGCATCGGCGGACAAGAGCGGATCCTGCAGGCACCTGCAACGATCGACATCCCCGCCGGAACCGCCCACACCTTCTGGAACGACGGTCCGGAGACCGCATCGATCGCCGTCTCCTTCGAGCCAGCGGGCACCTTCGAGCACTTCCTCGAGACGGTGTACGAACTCGCCGCTGACCGTCGCACCAACAGCAAGGGCGTCCCGAACCCGTTGCGGATGGCAGTCATCGCCCGTGAACACCTCAACGCATCGCACTCGCGCGGCCCCCCTTGGCGGTTCAACGCTCCGCGTTCGCTGTTCTCGCGCCACTCGGCAGATTGGCTGGCTACACCCCCCGGTACTCACGCAACGGCTGAGCTGATTCCCTAAGTTCGTCGTCGTGTCAAGTGGCGGCTGTGGGGGGTCTTGACGGGGGCGATTGCTTGCCGCGACGCTGATGAGTGGGAAGGTCGCCTCGTCGAGCGCCTCTGGCGCGTCTGACCATCTTGAGGGGCCTTCCCACTTGCCTTCTTCGAGCGTCGCTGCCGACGGACGTGCTCGGGCACGACGTAGTGCTCGGCGATGAGCTGCTTCGCTTCTTCGGGGGTGACCGGGTTGCCGTCGGGGTCGCGCAGTTCGTAGGGCGTGGCGCGCTGGAGGGTGGTCCAGGCACGTTCGGCGAGCTTGGCGGCGACCACGCACAGCGCCTTGGTGTGGACCGCGCCCTTGTGGAGCATCTGGTCGTAGTAGACGGCGGCGAGTTGGGGATCGTGGCGTCGGGCGGCTCGGCCGAGCGGATCAGCTGGGTGCGCAGGTCGCGGTTGCCGGCCTTGGAAATGGGCTGGCCCTTGCGGTCGGTCTCGCCGGTCTCCGAGGCGCGCGGGGTCAGCCCGAGGTAGGCCTTGAACGCCGCCCCGTTGGGGAACCGGTCCGGGTCCCCGATGACGGCGACGAGCATCGGGGCGCCGACCTTGCCGACGCCCGGCAGGCTGCGGGCGATCTGGTCGGGATCGACCGCCATGTAGGCATCTTCGCGGGCGTGGTCGTGCCGGTTCCGTTCGGCCTCGGCGGCACGCAGCAGCCGGATCTCGGTGGCGATCTCGTCGGCGATCACGTCAAACGCGACCGCGTCCGTGTCGCCGTAGAGCGCGACCGCGGCGCGGGCGGCGTCGCGGAAGCCGTCGGCCTTCGTCTCCGCTGTGACGTGCCCGCCTGATGCCTTCGAGATCAGCGCAACCAGCCGGTCGCGGCGAACCTCGACGAGCCGGCGCGGGTCGGCGTAACGCTCCAGAACGGCCAGATCCGCACGCGACAGCTTCTGGGACAGCACCGGCCCGATCGTAGGCATCACCTGGCGCGCCAGCTCGATGATGCGGACCTTGCGTTCGCCGATCTCGCGGGTCAGCCGCGCCGAGGCGCGCACCCGACGGTCAAGTTCCGCCCGCTGCGCCGTGGCCGGCAACGCGACGGGCTTGAGTCCGGCCGGGTCGATCATCGGCAGCCGCGCCAACGTGTGCGCGTCGATCGTGTTCGACTTCGCGTGCCGCGAGAGGAACCGGCGCAGATCAGCAGCCTTCTGGGTCGACACGCGGAACACCGTGTGCCCGCGGCCGGTGAACCACACCGCCACCGGCAGCCACGCCGGCCCGGGCGGTTCGATCACCACCTCCAACCGGGTGCCGTCCGGTGCCCCGGTCAGCGCTGCTTGCTCGAGGTCGGTGAAGCTCTCCACGGTCGCGACGACCCGCCGCTTGGCAACGACCGCGCCGGCCTCGTCGAGCACCTGGGCGGTGTGGGCAGTGGCGACCCCGAGGTCGAGACCGACCACCCGCCGGACTGTCGTGATGACGTCGTGCATGTCGGCTCCTTTGCGTGCGCACGACTGGTTCGACTCCGGCTGTGCCCTTCGGAGACGAACCGAACACCACGGGTCCCAAGGCCCTGCTTGCGCCGCGGGTCGCCGCGGCCCCCACTCATGTGCTGCAACCGGGGCCCCCCTCCGTGTCAAGCTCTCGTGGGACAAGCTCCAGGCCGATAATGAACGAGTCTGAGGGCGAGATGGGACACGGGAACAATGACAACCAACGCGTCCGTGGCCAACGGCCACACTGGGGGCATGGA
>JAHWKW010000041.1 GCA_019347675.1 Actinomycetota bacterium
GTCCCAGCTCGGCTGCGCACGACGGACCCATCCGCGCCCGCGATCAGAAGCAGGTCGCCTCGACGTCACCGCCCCGGTCATGCTCTGGCCCACCGGGGCGTGCCTGGCCGCCACCGCCGTGCCCGCGCTGACCTCCGATGCTCCACGCCGAGCACCTGCCCGCTCGGCCGTCTCGAACTGGCGTTCGGCCATGACCGTAGCAACCGGGTGAGCCGCCGGGACGGTGGTTACCCGGCGAACGCGGCGGCCAGCTGAGAACGTGAGCAGGGCGAGCGGCTGGCGGTCCTCGACGTGGTCGATCAGCATGGCACGGGAACCACTCTGACAGCGACCGTCCTTCGGCCTCATCTTCCCCAGAGTGCCAACAGAACCTGAGAGGAAGCTGAAGGATCGGCTGAGGACGAGCTGAGGATGCGGCCTCAGACGCGTTCGAACGGGTAGTCGGCGGCGAGCATCCGCTGGCTGATCGCCTCGACGTGGTCGGGGCCGCGGGTCTCGAGCTCCAGGACGACCTCGACCTCTTCCATCCGCAGGCGCCGCAGGAACCGGTGGTGTTCGACCGCCACCACGTTGGCGCGTTCCTCGGCGAGCAGGCCCAGCAGCCGGTGCAACTCGCCGGGTCGGTCCGCCACTCGCGTGCGGATCGCCACGAAGCGGCCCTCGGCGGTCAGCCCCGAGGTCACCACGTGCTGCAGCAGCAGCGGGTCGATGTTGCCTCCCGACAGGACCGCCACGATCGGGGGCTGGAGGTCACAGGCGCCTGTCAGGATGGCGGCCACCCCCACCGCACCGGCCGGCTCGACCACCAGCTTCGCGCGTTCCAGGAGCAGGAGGAGCGCACGGGCGATCGCGTCGTCGTCGACCGTCACGACCTCGTCGACGAGGGCCTGGACGTGAGCGAGGGTGAGCTCGCCTGGACGTCTCACCGCGATGCCGTCCGCGATCGTGTCGCATCGGGGCGCGTCGCGCGGTTCGCCGGCGGCCAGCGACGGTGGGAAGGACGCGGCCCCGGCCGCCTGCACCCCGACCACGCGGGCGGCCGGGGACGTGTCCTTGATCGCCACCGCGATCCCCGAGCACAGACCGCCGCCGCCCACCGGCACCACGATCGTCCCGCCCCCGCGCAGGGTCGGCACCTGCTCGAGCAGCTCCAGGCCCAACGTGCCTTGGCCGGCGATGACGTCGCGGTGGTTGAACGGGTGGACGAACACCTTCCCCGCTCCCCACGAATGATCCAGCGCCGCGTCCAGTGCCTCGTCGAACGACGACCCCACCAACCGGACGTCCGCCCCGTGACCGGCTGTGGCCTCCACCTTGGGCAGCGGCGCCTCACGCGGCATGAACACCGTGGCCTCGACGCCCTGCAGGTTCGCGGCGAGCGCGACTCCCTGCGCGTGGTTCCCGGCCGACGCACACACCACGCCGCCGGCGCGCTCCTCGTCGGTGAGGCGGCTGATGAAGGTGTAGGCGCCCCGAAGCTTGAACGACCCGGTGCGCTGGAGGTTCTCGCACTTGAGCAGCACCTCGGCGTCGACCGTCTGCGACAGCGCACGCGACGGTTCGATCGGTGTGGCCTGCACGACGGAGGCGACGAGCGACGCTGCGGCCGTCACCTCTGCTGCCGACACCAGTTCCACGCGCACCCCCTCGTCCGGGAGCCTACGAGCGTCCGTACGCTACGGGTCCAGCGATGGCACGGGAGGCAGCGATGGCTGATGCCGTCCGAACCGCCAGGGACACGATGGGTGAGATGCAGCTCCCGGCCCACGCCCTGTGGGGCGCGCAGACGCAACGCGCGCTCGAGAACTTCCCGGTCTCCGGCCAGGGTGTGCCCGTGGAGGTGGTGCGTGCGCTGGCCCTCGTCAAGTGGGCGGCAGCCACAGCGAACCAGGAGATCGGCGTGGTCGACCCCGACCTCGCCGATGCGATCCGGCGCGCGGCCGACGAGATCATCGACGGGGGCCACGACGACCAGTTCCCGGTCGACGTCTTCCAGACGGGTTCCGGGACCTCGACCAACATGAACGTCAACGAGGTGCTGGCCAACCGCGCGGGCATGCTCCTCGGTGATGCTGTCGGCGCGTCGCGCGTCCACCCCAACGACGACGTGAACGCCGGCCAGTCGTCCAACGACGCCTTCCCGTCGGCTGTGCACATCGCCGCTGCGCAGCTGGTCACCGATCAGTTGCTCCCCGCGCTCGCTCACCTCCATGGCACGTTGACGCAGAAGGCCGAACAGTGGGCCGATGTGGTCAAGACGGGCCGGACCCACCTGATGGACGCCACGCCCGTGACGCTCGGCCAGGAGTTCGGCGGGTACGCACGGCAGGTGCAGCTCGGAGCGGGGCGCGTGCAGCGTGCCCTCGAGTCCGTTGTCGAGCTGCCGCTGGGAGGCACGGCTGTGGGGACCGGTCTCAACGCCCCGCCGGGGTTCGCCACCCGGACGATCGAGCTGATCGCGGAGCGCACCGGCCTGCCGTTCCGGGAGGCCGAGGACCACTTCGAGCAGCAGGGCGCCAGGGACGCGCTGGTGGACCTGTCCGCGGCGCTGCGCTCGGTGGCGGTGAGCCTGTTCAAGATTGCCAACGACGTGCGGTGGCTGTCGTCGGGGCCGCGGACCGGTCTGTACGAGCTGAAGCTGCCGGCCGTGCAGCCGGGCTCGTCGATCATGCCGGGCAAGGTCAACCCGGTGATCCCCGAGTCGGTCCGCCAGGTGGCGGCGCAGGTGATCGGGAACGACGCGGCGGTGACCGTCGGCGGGCTGGCCGGCGAGCTGGAGCTGAACGTGATGATCCCGGTGATGGCCCGCAACGTGGTCGAGTCGATCCGGCTACTGGCCGCGGTCAGCCGTCTGTTCGCCGACCGCTGCATGATCGGGGCAGAGGCGACCGACCGGGGTCCGCGCTACGCAGAGCAGTCCTTGATGGCCGTCACGGCGCTGGCGCCGGAGATCGGGTACGAGCGTGCCGCGGCCCTGGCGAAACGCGCGATGGAGGAGGACCGCACACTCCGCGACGTCGCGATGGACGAAGGGGTGGACACCGCACTCCTCGACCGGGTGCTCGACCACCGTCGGCAGGCGGCCGGTGGCGTGCTGTGAGCGTGCGGTCCGGTCACGCGACTGCGACGCAAATGTTCGCCTGACCCGAACCTTGTGGTAACGGAGCCGTAACGCCACCCCCGTAGCGTGGGATGGACTCCGGGCGGGAGGTGGTCGATGACCATGGAGGAGCTGCGGGACGAGCTGCTGGCGCGGGCGTTCCTCTTCGATGACCCGCTGACGTACGCTGCTGGGGTCGAGGATGCGTTGGCTGCGGCAGCGTCAAACCTCGACGTGCGTGAGGCCGGACAGGCTCAACCGACGTAACGAAGCGGCCATCCTCGTCGTCGCCGCCCGGCCGCCAGCGGACCACCGCGCGTCCGGGCGCGCGGCTCACCCGGCGAGAGGCCACGATGGACGACGTGCCCCAGGTCCTGTTCGTGTGCGTCCAGAACGCCGGTCGGCGCCAGATGGCTGCGGCACTGCTGCGCCACCACGCCCTCGGGCGGGTTCGTGTGCTGTCGGCGGGCTCCGCGCCGGCCGCCGCAGTGCACGACAACGTCCGGGCGGTGATCGACGAGTGGGGCATCGACCTCTCCGAGGCGACACCGGCGGCCCTGAGTGACGAGTTCGTCGAGACGTCGGATGTCGTGATCACCATGGGGTGTGGTGACGCCTGCCCGATCTACCCCGGCAGCCGGTACCTCGACTGGGACGTCCCCGATCCCGCGGGGCGGTCACTGGAGGAGACGCGGGTGATCCGCGACGACATCGACCGCCGCGTCCGCGCTCTCCTCACCGACCTCGTCTGAAGGCCAGCGTCCGGTGAGATCGGTGCGGCGGGTGGGTCATCGCTCGTCGTGGAACACGGCCAGCGACGCCGTGAAGCCATGCAGGAAGCTGCGCGGCCCGACGGGTCCGATCTCCCCGGCGCAGAACGCCCCGCCGAGATGGTCGGTGAGGGCGTCGGCGACCGTGCGTGCGTCGTGGTCGGGTTCGCCGAAGAACCGCCGACCGCGGCCGTTACAGGTGAACAGCAGGGCCCCCGCGGTCGGGCCGGTGCGATCGGCGCGCGACACAGCAGCGAGGAGGTCCTCGTGCGCACTGGCCGCGTCGCGCACCTGGAACTGGATGGTCTGTCCGACCGCGACGTGGTCGCCGACGGCGATCGTCCCGGTGTCCTCGTCGGCGCCGATCACCCCACGGATGAGGAAATCACCGGTTTCGAGGCGGTCACGGTACTCGTCGGCGACCAGCCCCACGTGCAGACCGTGCTGCATCAGGACCCGATCCTCGGACGCAACCTCGGCGAAGATCTGCCGGAGACGTTCCATCGCGGGGGCGCCGCCCAACTCGAACACGACGTTGCCTTCTGCCCGTGTCACCACGAACGGAGCGCCGACCGGCCGACATCCTTGCGACACGACCACCTCGACGGGGACCCCGGACAGCGTCACGCCGACCGCCCCGTCGAGGTGGATCTCGACGCTGTCGGGACCGGCGAGCAGCAGCCGCCCAGGCGCGTGCCCGGGCGTCAACAGGCCCCCGACGATGCGGTGCCCGGGGCGGGTACGCCCGAGGTGGGCGATGACGTCCGCGGCCGGGTAGCTGTGGGGGTCAGCCAGCACGATCGTCACGTCATCCTCGTCGGTGTCGGGCCACCCGAGGACCGCGACGGCGCCGGTGTCGACCCGTCCGACAGCGCTGCGGAAGGGGCGGACCTCGCCGCCCTCCCACGCCGCGGCCCACACCGACACCGCCGGACCGTCCTCGATCTCGGTCCCGGGTCCGACGACGCCCTGCGCGACCCCCGCGATCAGCGCCTCGGGGTGCAGGCGCGCCCGTACAGCCGCGGCGATCGGGGGGAGGCCATCGACGTGTGCTGGCGAGGTGAACACGACCGCGAGCCGGCATCCGTCTGTTAGTGGCTGCGCGGCGGCGTCGGCTGCCTCGGCGGCGGCCAGACCGGCCTCAGCGGTCCGGCTGGTGGCGGCTCCGACCTGCATGCGACGACCTCTCGACCCGTCCGGAGACGGTATGACGCCGGGCCATCACCGGCCACCCAGGATGCGTGCGCCTAGCGCACAGCGAGGACGCCACGGGCACGCTGAGGCGTGTCGCTGCGTTGTACCAGGTGACGGCGGCGGGTCTCTCGTCGCCTCCCCGCGGGCCCTTCATCACGCCGGAGCCCCACCCGGCCGGCCCACGGGAAACGGTCGCCGTCGCCCCACGGCGGCCGTGCGCCGGTCGACGCCGTGCCCCCGCGCGTCCCGGCGTGAAAGAAGCCCCGCCCCCCAAGGGCGGGGCTTCTCTCGTACGGCCCCTTCGGGTGCGGCGCGAGGCAACCGGCTCGTCGCCGAGCAGAGGCGTGACACCAGTGGTTCCCGAGAGGATGGACTGCAGCGACCGCAGCCACAGCCGCGGCTTCTGCGTCGCCCCCACGGAGGCGTGGGACAAGTGCCGCGGGTTGCCTCTCGGCGCCGGCGGCAGATCCGGCCGATGGCCGCGGCATCCCACGGTTGCGGATCCAAGACAAGAGGATTGACGCTCGATCGATCATGGGCGTAGCTTCTCCGGTCAAGTCTCGACAGGGGGGACCATGGCTCGATCCCTTCGCATTCTCGCGCTCGGGGCGGTGCTGCTCCTCGTGCCCGTCCTTCCCGCGGCGGCGCATCCGCCGGACGCCGACGACGCCGGCAGCGAGCACGAACACGCCGACGTGGACCAGCAACCGACCCGACAGGACCGGATGTCGGAGGTGTTCCACTCGCCGAGCGGGCAGATCAACTCCGACCTCGCCTTCTGGGGCGATCTCGCCTTCGCCGGTTACTACGGCGGCTTCCGTATCTTCGATATCTCCCGCGCGACGCCCCAGCTGGTCTCGGACTTCAAGTGCTACGGACCACAGAATGACGTGTCGGTGTGGGACAGCGACGGCGACGGGCAGGCGGACCTGCTGTTCACGTCCGTGGATCGCACGCTGACCGGCCCCGAATGCGGCGCGACGGGCACCGCCGATCACGACGACCCGACCGGCTGGGAGGGCATCCGCATCTTCGACGTGAGCAACCCGGAGGCTCCCAGTCAGATCGGCGCGGTCTACCAGGACTGTGGGTCGCACACGCACACCCTGGTTCCGGATGTCGCCAACAAACGCGTGCTGCTCTACAACTCGTCCTACCCGCTGCGGCCCGGACCGACCTGCGGTCCTGATCGGGGTCCCGAAGCCGACCGCGACCCGTTGCACGGCGTCATCCAGGTCGTCCAAGTGCCCCTGGCCAACCCCGCCGCCGCGGAGGAGATCGCCGAGCCGCCGATCAACTATCCGGGCGACCCCGACAACACGTTCGACCCCGCAGAGCACGGCCTGGCTGGCTTCAACCCTCTGCGCGCCTGCCACGACATCGCCGTGTTCGTCGAATTGCGGCTGGCGGCGGCGGCGTGCGCGGAGCAGGCGCAGCTGTGGCGCATCGGCGCGGACATGCTTCCCGACACCACCAACCCGTTGTGGGTGTTCGACAACCCGGTCGACACCGACGGGCCGGGCGGCGGCGACACCGCGGCTGACTTCTGGCACTCGGCGACGTTCACGTGGGACGGCAAGGTCGTCAACTTCAGCGACGAGTCGTTCGGCGACGGTTGCCCGCCGGTGACCACGATCACCGAGTCGGGCTCACCGGTGGTCAGCGACACGGGGCGGACGTACTTCCTGGACGTCAGGACCGGGAAGGAGCTCAGCCAGTTCATGATCCCGCGGACCGAAGAGGACGCGTACTGTTCGACCCACCAGGGCAACGTCGTGCCGCTTCCCGGGCGCTACATCCTCGCGCAGGCGTGGTACATGGGCGGGGTGAACCTGATCGACTTCACCTCGAAGAAGAACCCGCGCGAGATCGCATTCCACGACCGGGGACCGGGCGGCGCGACCGGGTCGGACAACTGGGCGCACTACTGGTACGAGCGCGCACCCAAGCCAGGATCTGCGCTGCGGACCTACGGTCAGGACGGCATCCACAGCCCGGCGTCAGGACACGGGTTCCAGGCGTTCGACTCGTCGGCGTCACGGGGCCGCCGCATCGGCCTGACACACCTGAACCCCCAGACCCAGGAACGCGTGCTGTTCCGCTGACTGTGTCCGAGGCCGACAAGAGTGCGGCGGTACGAACAAGGGGCGGGCCCACACCCGCCCCTTTGCGCTGTCCGTGCGAGTCCTCGGGTTGCCGGCTTTAGCCGCCTCCGGACAGTCGCTCGATCATGAGGCTGGTGGCCTCTGACGGGTTGGTCGCCACCGCGATCCCGAGGCTCTCGAGGATGTCCTTCTTCTCGGCCGCGGTCTCGCCCCCGCCGCCGCCCTCACGCACGATCGCGCCGGCGTGGCCCATCTGCTTGCCTGCGGGCGCCTCGAACCCGGCGACGTAGGCCACCACCGGTGTGTCGGGGATGTGCTCGGCGACCCAACGCCCCGCCTCCTGCTCGTCGGTCCCGCCGATCTCCCCGACGAACACGATCGCGTGGGTGTCGGGGTCGTCGGCGAACAGGCGGATGATGTCCAGGAAGTTGGACCCCACCACCGGGTCGCCGCCGATCCCCACACAGGTGGAGATCCCCAGGCCCCCCTGCGCGAGCTCGTGCATGATCTGGTACGTGAGCGTTCCCGAGCGCGACACCAGTCCAACCGTCCCCGGCCCGGCGATGTTGGCGGGGATGATGCCCACGTTCGCCTCCCCGGGGCTGATCAGACCGGGGCAGTTGGGCCCGATCAGGCGCACGCCACCCCGGCGCACCACCCGGTCGTACACCACGGTCATGTCGTGGACCGGCACCCCTTCGGTGATCACCACGATGGTGCTGATGCCGGCCTCGTAGGCCTCCAGGATCGCCTCCATGGCGAAGGGTGCGGGCACCATGATCATCGAGGTGTCAGCGCCGGTCTCGGCCCGGGCCTCGGCCACCGTCGCGAACACCGGCAGGTCCAGCACCTCCCAGCGGCCCCCGCCACGCTTGGGATGGACCCCACCCACCACGTTCGTGCCGTAGTCGAGGTTGCGCTTGGCGTGGAAGGTGCCCTGGGTACCGATGCCCTGGACGACCACCGTGGTGGCCTGGTCGATGATGATGCTCACCGGCCCTCCTTCAAAGATCCGCGACGAACGCCACTTGCAGCTACCCGCGTGCCAGCTCCACCGCCCGGCGAGCGGCCTGCTGCATGTCGGCCGCGGCCACGACGTTGGGGTGTCGTGCCTGCTCCAGGATCCGCCGGCCCTGCGCTGCGTTGGTCCCGTCGAGACGGACCACCAGCTTGGGTTCGATCCCGCCGAGGCGATCGAGCGCCTCGATCACGCCCTTGGCGACCTCCTCGCCGCGGGTGATCCCGCCGTAGATGTTGATCAGCACGCTCTTGACCTGCGGATCGGCCAGGACGATCGCGAGGCTCTCGGCCATCGTGTCGGCGCTCGCGCCGCCACCGACGTCGAGGAAGTTCGCCGGCTGCCCGCCTGCCTGTGCAACGACGTCGATCGTGGCCATCACCAGCCCAGCGCCGTTGCCGAGCACGCCGACGTCCCCATCGAGCTTGACGTACTGGATGCCCTTACGCTTGGCACGGGCCTCGAGGTCGTCGCCGCGTCGGTCGAAATCCGCCCACTCCCGGTGGTCGTCGTGGCGGAACATCGCGTTGCCGTCGATCGTGACCTTCGCGTCGAGGGCGATGACGCGCCCGTCGGTGGTGCGTACCAGCGGGTTGATCTCCGTCAGCAGCGCGTCGCCCAGGCGGAAAGCATCGAACAGCTGCACCAGGAGTTCGCCTGCCGCGTCGGCCGCTGCGTCGGGGATCTGCGCGGCGTGGACGATCGCGCTGGCCCGCCCCGCTGGGAGGCCGCCCTCGACCTGTGACGGGACGATCGCCTCCTTGACGACGGCCTCGGGTCGCTCGCGGTTGACCTGTTCGATGTCGACCCCACCTTCGGCCGAGCAGATCACGAGGTATCCCTTGCCGACTCGGTCGTGCATCACCGAGAGGTAGTACTCGTCGGCGATGTCGCTGGCCGGCTCGACGTACACCAGTTGCACCATGTGACCGCGGATGTCGAGTCCCAGGATCGCGGCGGCAGCCTCACGGGCCTCCTCGGGCGCCTCCGCGAGCTTGATGCCGCCGGCTTTCCCGCGACCGCCGGTCTTCACCTGTGCCTTGACCACCACTGGTCGGTTGAGTTCACGCGCAGCGTCCTCGGCTTCGTCCGCGGTGGTGCACACGATCCCCGGGGGCGGGGTGGGCACGCCGTGGCGCCGGAAGAACTCCTTGCCCTGATACTCCAGCAGGTCCATCCGTGCTCCCGTGTCCGTCTGTTGTGAGGCGCCGCGATGTCAGGCGCTGCCGGCGCGCCTGGCCCCAGCAGGGTTCTCGGCGCCGGTGTCGGGGACGTTGGCGCGGACCCAGGCGACGATCTCGCTGATGGGCGTGCCCGGGGTGAAGATCCGCGCGATCCCCTGGCGTTCCAGCTCGGGGATGTCGTTCTTGGGGATGATCCCGCCGCCGAACACGACGACGTCGTCGGCGCCCTCCTGCCGCAGCAGCTCGACCACCCGCGGGAACAGTGTCATGTGCGCCCCGGAGTGGATCGACAGCCCCACGGCCTGCGCGTCCTCCTGGATCACCGCGTTCACGATCTGTTCCGGTGTCTGGTGCAGCCCCGTGTAGATGATCTCCATCCCGGCGTCGCGGAGCGCTCGGGCCACGACCTTGGCCCCGCGGTCGTGCCCGTCGAGGCCCGGTTTGGCGACGACGACGCGGATGGTCACCGGTGAGGTCCTTCCTGCCCTGCAGCGGGCGGCGATCGACCGAGCCCCGCAGCGACGCGTCGTGTGTGCCCAGCGCCGCGCGGCCGAGGATAGTGCGAAGCGTGAACACCCGGTGCGGCGCCGCGCCCGGGCGCGTCCACGACGACACGGTCCACCGTCCCGGAGTGCGTGGTCGCGGTTGCCGTTGGTGGTCGCGGTTGCCGTCCGTTGTCGCGGTTGCGGTGCGTGGTGGCGGTGGCGTTCGTGATCGTGGACGGTCGCGGCGGGCGGGGGCCCGCGCCCGTCGCCCGTAGGCTGACCATCGGTGACACAACGCGATCCGGACTACGGCCCGTCGGGGTACCTCCCCGAGCGAGCCGCGCGGCGTGCCCGCAAGATCGTGCTCCGGGCCCCGCTGGGCCTGCAGTGGGTGCTCGCCGCGGCGGCGGTCGGGCTGGTCCTTCTGGTCGTGGTGATCGTCTTCGCGTGGCGGGCGTCGCAGCCACCGGGCGAGCCGTTCGTGTCGGCGGGACCGGTGGAGGAGATCGGCACAGCGAGCCACGATGGGGACCGTGGGGTGCTGTACGTCGCCGCGGCGGGCAGGGTGCGTGCGTTCGCTGTCGGCCGGACGGGGGTTCCGGTGTACTGCGAGCGGTCGGGGCGGTTGGAGTCTCCGGCGGGGCGAGTGTGGAGCGCGACCGGTCGGGCGCTGGACGGGGGCGCCTCGTTGGATACCTACCCGGTGGTCGTGCACCGCGGCGTCGTGTACGTCGACCTCACCCGCCGCCAGCCCGGCCCGCCGCCGGAGGACCGGGGCGTCGAGGCGACCTGCTTCTGATCGCGGGCGCGGATGGGTCCGTCGTGCGCAGCCGAGCTGGCGG